>NZ_MQSY01000020.1:0-133223 GCF_001921245.1 Aeromonas sp. YN13HZO-058
CTAGGAAGCTGGCTCATCAGTCCGGCGTGTTCCGCCGTGCTGGTAGGGGCGCATTATAGGGAGCCGCGCCGGGATGACAAGGGCTTTTTGCAAAAATGCGTTTGTTTGCTGAAAAAGCGAACTGAACCCCCCAAAACAGCCCCTTGGCACCACTTTTACGCCGCTTTTTTGCTCAACTCTTCGCTTTGTGCCCGGATATAGTTGACCCAGCTGGTTGCCTTCTGTTGCCAGTTATCCTGTTGCTGAAGCTCACGGGCCAGCTCCAGCGCCTGGGCATACTGCTCCTTATTAAGGTGAGCCTGCACCAACAACGCTTTGGCACGATTGCCTTGCTCGCCTTTCACCGATGTGATGGCGACGAGCTGGGTCATGGCGGCATCTGTCTTGCCCTGTTGCAGCAGCAGTTCGGCGGCGCGCATGGCGGCTTTGGGCTGACCGTGCTGGTTGGCCAGCTGTTGCCAACTATCGACCGCTTGTGACCACTCCCGGGCACCTTCCCACAATTGGGCCAGCAGTTGCCGGTTTTCAGCACTTTGCTTCATCTGTCCCTTGGCCATGGCCGCCTCCAGCAAACGGGCACCACGATAAGGCAGCCCTTGCCAGGCATAGAGGCGGATCAGCTGATTGCGGGCTGACGCGTCATCCATCAGTTTTCTGTCGATGGCGGTCTGCAACAGTGCCAGCGCCTGATCGCCACGTTTGGCGGAAAGGTTGAGCGATACCGCCTGTTGCCACCATTTGCTCTCTGTCGGCTCGTGACGGATCAGCTCGCCCGCCTGATCCGCTGCCACGCCATAACGTTGCTGGGCGGTGAGGGCAGAGAGACGAATAATGGCGGCCTGCTTCTGCCACCCCTTCTTCAGCAACTGTTCGCTCTGGCTGGCGGCATCACCGTACTGCTTGTTGTGGTAATAGAGGCCGGCCAGACGCAGGCGCAGTGCATCATCTTGCTTCAGTGCCAGTGCCGCCTTGTAGCTGGCGATGGCGCCAGACCAGTTGGATTGCTGGGCCTGAATATCGCCGCGCAGACGCAGCAACTGGAGTTGCTGCTGCTCGGGCCACTCTTTATAGGCAAGGGCCTGTTCGACATAACTGCTCGCCTGGGCAGTCTGTTGCAGATTGGCCGCCAGCGAGGCTTGCAGCTGCGCCAGCCAGGCGCGCTCGGCATCGGTGTTTGGCTTGAGTACAGATGCCTTGCTCTGGGCCTGTTGCCATTGGCCAGACTGATAGAGCTTCATCACGGGTTCAAGCTGACGGGAAAAGTGAGGGCTGACCTCCATCGCCAGACAGGCTTGGCCAACCAGGGCCAGCAGACAGATCCAGATCCGCAACATAGTTATGACTCCAGTTTGAATTTGAGCGTGATGACTTGCACCAGCTTGTCGGTGGCGCCCGGTCTCGGCTGATAGCGCCACTTGTTGATCGCCTGAATGGCCGCCCGCTCGAACTGACGCTTGGGTTTGGCCTCGACCACTTCCACATCCTGCACGCCACCTTCGGCATTCACGCTAAAGCGCAGGGTGACGAATCCTTCGATCCCTGACTGCTGGGCGCGATAGGGGTAAACCGGCTCGATCCGTTGCAACGGCATCAGCATGTCACCAACGCCGATGCCCGCACCCTGCTGCTGGCCGTGATAGTTGCCACTCAATACCGGTGCAGTACTGGTCGCCACACCAGGGGCATAAACCTGCACAGCGCTGAGGCTGGATACCAGATCCAGACTCGGCTCAACGGCCGCCAAAGGGGCCGCGGCAGGCATCGGCAGCGGTGTCGAGGCCAATGCGGCGGGAGGCTCTGGCAGAGGCTCGGGTTCCTGTGGCACCGGACGCTCGCGCACCTGCACCTCGGTCACCTCGTTCTGCATATTGATGACGATGGGCTTCTGCTCGCTCGCCACCTTCTCGCCTCGGGGCGGTTCAACCAGGGTGGCCATAAACAGCAGGATGCCCAGACTGAGGGCGATCCCCAGCCCCAGGCTCATCAGCTTGTATTTCATTTCGGCGCCACCGCCACAGCGATATTGGCGATACCCGCCGCCTTGGCCTCATCCATCACCCGTACTACCTTGCCGTGGGGCACCCGCTCGTCGGCCTGGATCACCAGACTCGCATCGGGTTGCTCCGCCAGCAGACGGGCGATGGTGGCCTGTACCCGCTCCACATCGATCTGCTTGCGGTCGAGGAAGATCTGACCCTGAGCCCCGATCGCCAGCATGATGCTGGAGGATTTCTGCGCCTTGGCCTGACTGGCCTGGGGTCTGTGTACCTCGAGCCCGGCTTCGCGCACGAAGGAGGTGGTGACAATAAAGAAGATCAGCATGATGAACACGATATCCAGCATGGGGGTCATGTCGATCTGCACTTCGTCACGCTGGCGTTTGGATTGCCGTCTCATTGCATTACCTTCTCTTCTCGCAGGCCGTCCCGGGTCTTGGCCAGCGCTCGCTTGGCCTGACTCTCGAGCCGACTGAGTAACAACACGCCGGAGAGCGCCACCACCATGCCAGCCATGGTGGGGATGGTGGCGCGGGAGATCCCGCCCGCCATGCTCTCCGGGTTAAAGCGGTTGGCCGCGGCCAACGCATCGAATACGCCGATCATGCCGGTCACTGTGCCCAGCAACCCCAGCATGGGGCAGAGCACCACCAGGGTGCGGATGAAGATCAGATGACGGTTCAGTTCCAGCTCGGCTTGCGCCAGCCAGCGGCTGCGGATCGCCCGGGCGTGCCAGCTGTGGCGCTCGCTGCGGGCTTGCCAGCGGCCGAGCAGCTGTTGCTGCAAGGGGCCGAAACCCAGATTGAGGTAGAGCAGCCGCTCGATCATCAGAATCCACATCAGCACCAGCAGGGCCAGGATGACCCAGAGCACCGGGCCGCCACGGCCCATGAAGCTCTGCAGCTGTTGCCAGATGCCGAGCATCATGCTGCTCGCTCCATCCCGCCGTTATTGCTCTCGGCGCGCTCGGCCAGAATACCGGCTACCTGCTGCTCCAGCACATTGGAAAGCTCGGTAAAGCGTGACTGCAACAGGCTGTGAGCCAGGATCAGCGGAATGGCCGCAACCAGACCCTGTACCGTGGTGACCAGCGCCATGGAGATGCCGCCCGCCATGATCTTGGGATCGCCGGTACCGAACTGGGTGATGGCCTGGAAGGTACCGATCATCCCGGTCACGGTACCGAGCAGACCCAGCATGGGGGCAATGGCCGCGATCACCTTGACCATGCCGATGCCGCGCTCCATGCGAGGAGTTTCCTGCAGGATTGCCTCATCAAGACGCAGCTCGAGGGTCTCCATGCTCAGCTCGGGGTGTTTGTCCGCCACCGTCAGCACCCGACCGAGGGCGTTGTCGGCATGGTACTCGCCGCTCTTGAGCTGGCGACGAACCCGACCCAGCTCACGGGAAAGGCTCCACAGCCGTACCGCCGCAATTCCCAAACCGATGGCGGCCAGCAGCACGATGATGGCGCCGACCTGACCACCCTGTTGCACCTGCTGCCAGAAGGTGGGCGCCTGCGCCAGCATCGCCAGCAGAGTGCCATGAGAAGGATCCAGCGGCAGCGCTTCCCCTTCCTGACCCTGATAAGCCGCAACGGCAGAGAGTACGTTACCGGGCAGCCCCAGTACCGGGCTCAAGCCCTCAGCTGTCGGGTGCAGGAAGCCATCGCTCCCCAGCAAGGCAAAGCTGCCAACCCGGGTCAGCGACTGCTCGCTAGCAGCCCCCTGGGCATCGAGCACCTTGCCGTTGAATTGGGCAATCTGGCCAGATTCGCGGATCTCCTGCAGCAGAGTGGCGGGCAGCAGGGCGAGGGCGGTGCGATCCGGCACCTGTTTATCCTGTGCCATGGTTTTCAGCGGGGCGAGGCGATCAGGATACTGACCCTCGACGGCGGATTCGCTCAGCAGCTTGACTGCATCGCTGGCGCCCTGACGGGTGACTGCGAAGATCTCGTTCATGTCGCCGGAGGCTTGCTCCCACCGGGCGTTGAGCTCGACCAGCTGCTTCTCGTTGCTGGCGAACTTGCCTGCCAGCTCCTTGCTCAGGCGCTGAGCCTCGGCCAGTCTGGCGCGAGCAGTGCCGAGCGCCTTGGCAACGGTCGACAGATCTTGCTGAGCCTGCTGTTCGCGAGCCTGTTCCTGCTGCTGCCACTCATCGGCGACAGCGGCGTTGGCACCGCAGGAGAGGGCAATAAGGAGGGGGAACCACTTCATGGTGACTCTCATGATTGGGCCTCCTGACTACGGCTGACAGAGAGGGGGACATTGAGCAACTGGGGAACTTTCTTGTCGGCGGCCACATCCATCGCCTCGGCGATGGGGGAGAGCCACTGGCTGTCGAGGGCTTGCCACTGCTTCGCCTCGGCAGACCAGCGCCATGCCTGACTGCGATCGGCAGTCATCGCCAGCAGGGAGACCCGACCCAGCGCCAGCACATCGACCCGACGCGGGGCACCATCCAGCTCCAGCTCGGCAGAATAGCTATCCATCCGACTGCCATATTCGGCTTCGATCTGATAGGCCTGCAGCAGCTGGCGGAATTTCTCCGCCTCGCTCACGTCGGCACGGGCCAGCGTCGCTTTCAACTGTTCAACCCGCGCCAGCCGATCTTCCTTGCGCAGCGGGATATCGTTTTGCACCAGCTGTTCCAGATCTGCCTGCATCTGCAGCATCAGCGGGATCAAGCCCTGACGGGTCTCTTGCACCGCTTCCAGCTGCTGGCTCAATTTACCCAGCTCATTTTGCTGATCGGCCACCAGAGATTGCATGTAGCGGTTGTAGGCTTCGAGGTCGCGCAGTTGCAGCTGGGCATTTTGCAGCTCCAGTCGTGCGGCAACGGCGGCATCGGCGGCTTTTTCCACCCGCTGCTGGGAGGCTTTCCCGGCAGCTATGCTGTTCTTGAGAGCGGGAGCAACCAGCTCATCCCCGATGGCAGCAAAGTGGACTGACAGTGGCAGCAGGGCCACACCCCATAACTTGTTCATTGAAATACATCTTATTAATGATAACTATTATCATTATCTCAAATGCAGCGCAGACTGGCAACGAGAGGATTTCCTTGGCCTTTATGCACAAAAACAGGATAATTTTTAAGCACGCACGGAATAAGTGGCGCCAATAGCCACCGCACAAATATAAATAACGAGAAAAAATCTTTTCGATCAGTGTGATAGAGATCGAAAAAGGAGAAAGTAATGCTCAACGATGCGATCTGGGAACATATCGACCAGTTCACCAAGGCAACAAAAACCAGCGATATCCAGCAACTGCTGGAGCGCTTCAGTCATCAAATGGGCTTTGATTACTTTCGGCTGCTGATTATTTTCCCCATCAGCATGCAAAAATCCCACGTGGCACTGTTCAACAACTGTCCGACCACCTGGTTTGACGCCTATAGCGAAAACCAGTATCTGACCCAGGATCCGGTGGTCTATCTGGGGCTGAAACAGACCCAGCCGATCTTCTGGAACAAGCTCGATTGCGACTCGCCCTGGCTGCCCAGCGCCAGCCGCGATGTGATGAATCTGGCGGCCGATTTCGGAGTGCGCAATGGCGTCTCCTTTCCGCTGCACACCCCGCAGGGGGAGCACGGCATCCTGTCATTCATCACCAAGGAGAAATCCAACTCCGACCTGATGTTTGAAAATGTCCCGCTGCTGTCGTTCTGCGCCAGCTACATCTTCAACTCCGCACTGCAACTGATCAAAAGCAGACCGGATATGATGAAATACCTGACCGAACTGTCGGATCGGGAGAAGGAGTGCCTGTTCTGGGCCAGCGAGGGCAAGACTTCCTGGGAGATCGCCACCATCCTCGGTATCAGTGAGCGGACGGTCAACTTTCACCTGACCCAGGTGACCAACAAGACCGACTCGAAGAACCGCAGTCAGGCCATCGCCAAGGGGATCACCAGCGGCATCATAGTGCCCTCCCTCGACGAGGTGACCATTACCAACCTGCGGCTGTCGTAACCCTCAGCCGAAACAAAAAGAGCCGCAATTGCGGCTCTTTTTCATTTCAGAAAGTGACTTATCAGAGAGTGGCTTACTCAACGGTCACCGATTTTGCCAGGTTGCGCGGCTGGTCCACGTCGGTGCCCTTGATCAGGGCAACGTGATAGGAGAGCAGCTGCAGCGGCACGGTATAGACGATGGGAGCGATCACCTCTTCCACATGGTTGAGGTTCATGACCCGCATGGTCTCGTCGCTCTTGAAGCCGGTATCGGCATCGGCGAACACGTAAAGGATACCGCCACGGGCGCGCACCTCTTCCACGTTGGACTTGAGCTTCTCCAGCAGATCGTTGTTCGGTGCCACCACAATGATGGGCATCTCGGCATCGATCAGCGCCAACGGGCCGTGCTTCAGTTCACCAGCGGCATAGGCTTCTGCGTGGATGTAGGAGATCTCCTTGAGCTTGAGCGCCCCTTCCATGGCGATGGGGTACTGGCTGCCACGGCCGAGGAACAGGCTGTGGTGCTTGTCGGCAAACTCTTCGGCCAGGGTTTCGATATCCTTGGCCAGCGCCAGGCTCTCTTTAATACGCAGCGGCAGGGCTTGCAGCGCTTTGACCAGCTCGGCCTCGGCAGCCGCGCTCAGGTTGCCACGGCAGTGACCGACCGAGGCCACCAGCATCAGCAGGCCAGCCAGCTGGGTGGTGAACGCCTTGGTGGAGGCCACGCCAATTTCTGCCCCCGCGCGGGTCATAAAGGCCAGATCCGATTCACGCACCAGCGAGGAGCCCGGCACGTTGCAGATAGCCAGCGAGCTCATGTAGCCGGACTCCTTGGCCAGACGCAGCGCCGCCAGGGTATCGGCAGTCTCGCCACTCTGGGAGAGGGTCACCAGCAGGCTGTTGGGGCGCACCACCGATTTGCGATAGCGGAACTCGGAGGCGATCTCCACATCGCAGGAGACGCCAGCGATCTCTTCGAACCAGTAGCGGGCCACCATGCCGGAGTTGTAGGAGGTGCCACAGGCGACGATCTGCACGTGTTCGACCTTGTCGAAGATGGCGCGGGCACCGTTGCCGAAGGATTCGACCACCACGTGATCGCTGCCCAGACGCCCTTCCAGGGTGTTGGTGATGGCTTTGGGCTGCTCGTAGATCTCTTTGAGCATGTAGTGGCGGTATTCGCCCTTGTCACCGGCATCATGGGAGAGTTCGGACTCCTGCTCCTCGCGCATCACGGCGTTGCCGTTGGTATCGAAGATGTGTACGTCGCGGCGGGTCACCTCAGCCACATCACCCTCTTCCAGGAAGATGAAACGGCGGGTCACCGGCAGCAGCGCCATCTGATCGGAGGCGATGAAGTTCTCGCCGATACCACGGCCGATCACCAGCGGCGAACCGGAGCGGGCAACCACCACGCGGCTGTCGTCGCGGCTGTCCATCACCACGGTACCGTAGGCACCGCGCAGCTGCTTCACCGCAATCTGCATGGCGACCAGCAGGCTGGGGGCGCTCTTCAGCTCGTGATGGACCAGATGGGCAATCACCTCGGTATCGGTATCAGAGCTGAACACATAGCCCAGCGCCTTCAACTCTTCCCGCAGCTCTTCGTGGTTCTCGATGATGCCGTTGTGCACCACCACGATATGCTCGGAGACGTGGGGGTGGGCGTTGCGCTCGGACGGCTCGCCGTGGGTGGCCCAGCGGGTATGGGCGATGCCGGTACCACCATGGACGGACTGCTCGTCGAGCGCCTTGGCCAGCTCGGCCACCTTGCCCAGACGGCGAACCCGCTGCAACGGCTGGTTGGCGCTGAACACCGCCACACCGGCAGAGTCATAACCGCGGTACTCCAGACGGCGCAGGCCCTCTACCAGAATTTCAGCCACATCACGTTGGGCAACAGCCCCGACGATGCCACACATACACTTCTCCTTGAGATACAAATCGTAAAGTCAGTTGGATGGTTCAGAGCTCGATGTCAGCAAGTGACCGGGGCGCAGATAAGCGTCACCCCCTGGGCTTGAATCTGTTCTCTGGCCTCGCTGGCCAGCCCCTCGTCGGTCACCAGGGTATGGATGCTCGACCAGGGAAGTTCGAGATTGGGGATCTTGCGGCCGATCTTTTCCGATTCGACCATCACAATGACCTCCCGCGACACCTCGGCCATGACCCGCGACAGGCCCACCAGCTCGTTGAAGGTGGTGGTGCCACGCTCCGGGTCGATGCCGTCGGCACCGATAAAGAGCTGGTCGAAGTCGTAGGAGCGCAGCACCTGTTCCGCCACCTGCCCCTGGAAGGATTCGGAGTGAGGGTCCCAAGTGCCACCGGTCATTAACAGGGTAGGCTCATTTTCCAGCTCGCGCAGGGCTCCGGCCACATTGAGGGAATTGGTCATCACGATGAGGCCGCGCTTGTTGCCCAGCATGGGGATCATGGCGCTGGTGGTGCTGCCGCTGTCGATGATGACGCGGTTGTGATCACGCAGCCGCTCGGCCGCCGCACGGGCAATGGCTAACTTTCGGTTCGAAACTTGTTCAGGGTTGACCTCGACCACCATCTCGCTCGGCAAAGGGACAGCACCACCGTAACGGCGCAGCAGCAGACCGCCGGTCTCCAGTACCGCCAGATCTTTACGGATGGTCACTTCGGAGGTAGAAAAGTGTTTGGCGAGGGCGTCGACGCTCACTTCACCCTGCTCTTGTACCAGGGTCACTATGGTGTGTCGGCGTTGTTGAGTATTACGTTTGGTCATTTTTAAGTTTCGATTCGAAAGAACATCGAAATATTAGCCCCTTTTTCGGAAAAATAAAACAGCAAATAGGATCCGATTTGGTTCGATGCCAGAATGGGGTGCCAATTTGCGACGAGGATGCCATGCAAAAGAGAGTCATCTGGCTGGTGGAGGATGAGACCAGCATCGCCGACACCCTGATTTACGCCCTGCAGACCGACGGGTTCGAGGTGGAGTGGTTCATGCTGGGCCAACAGTTGCTGACACGACTGGAACAGACGCGACCCGACTTCCTGATCCTCGATGTGGGGCTACCCGACATCAGCGGCTTCGAACTCTGCAAGCAGGTGAGGGCGCTGACCGATATTCCCCTGATGTTCCTCACCGCCCGCAGCGAGGAGATAGACCGGCTGATCGGGCTGGAGATCGGGGCCGACGACTATGTGGCCAAACCCTTCTCGCCACGGGAAGTGTGTGCCCGGGTGCGGGTCATCCTGCGCCGCAGCCAGCCCGTCGCCCCCCAGCCCAGCGCCCTGCTGGTGCTGGATGAGGAGCGGGCCCGCATTCACTTTCGCGGCCAACCGCTGGCCCTCACCCGCTACGAATATCTGCTGCTCAAGACCTTGATGCAGGCGCCGGGCCGGGTCTACTCCCGCCAGCAGCTGATGGATCTGGTGTGGCAGGATGCCGAAGAGAGTCTGGATCGCACCGTCGATACCCACATCAAGACCATCCGCGCCAAGCTGCGCGAGCATGACCCCGAGGCCAACCTGATCCTCACCCATCGTGGACTGGGCTACAGCCTGGAGCTGGCATGAGACTCGGATTGCAACTGCTGTGCGGCCTGCTGCTGATCTTCGCGCTGGCCGCCTGGTTCGTGCTGGAGATCTTCGTCGAGGAGATCAAACCCGGGGTGCGCAGCGCCACCGAGGATACCCTGGTCGACATGACCCAGCTGCTGGCGCCGCTGGCGCTCGATGATCTGCAAGAGGGCAATATGATGAACGGGCGGCTGGCCAGCGCCTTCGCCCGCCTCAACCAGAATCCCATCAATGCGATGATCGACGGCCACCTCAAACAGCAGGCGGAGTACCGCATCTATGTGACGGATCGGCAGGGGATGGTGATTTACGACTCCGACGGCACGGATCAGGGCAAGGATTATTCCCGCTGGAACGATGTCTACCGCACCCTGCGCGGTCAGTATGGCGCCCGCAGCACCCGCACCGATCCCGACGATGCCGCCAGCTCGACCATGTATGTGGCGGCGCCGCTGCGGGAGGGGACAGAGATCATCGGCTCTCTCACCGTCGCCAAACCCAATCGCACCCTGATGCCCGCCATCGAGCGGGGTGAACGGGAACTGCTGCAGGCCGCCGGCCAGATGCTGTTCATCTCGCTATTGATCGGCAGTCTGCTGGTGTGGTGGCTCAACCGCGCCATCGGCAAACTGGTGCACTATGCCGAATCGGTCAGCAAGGGGGAGGCGGCGCCACTGCCGCAACTGCACACCGTCGAGCTGGATCGGCTCGGCCACGCCCTCGAAACCATGCGCCACCAGCTCGATGGCAAGAGCTATATCGAGGGCTATGTCCACAGCCTGACCCACGAGCTGAAGAGCCCACTGGCGGCCATTCGCGGGGCAGGGGAGATCCTGGCCGAAACGCCGCCCCCCGAGGTGGCCAGGCGCTTTATCGGCAATATCAATCAGGAGAGTGCCCGCATGCAGCAGCTGATCGAACGGATGCTGCAGCTGGCGCGGCTGGAGTCGGGGCAGGGGCTGGATCGCCAGTCGGTGGAACCGGCAAAACTGGGCAAGCGCACCCTCGACGCCCGCCAGATCATCGCCCTGCGCCGTCAGGTCGGGTTGGTGGCCGAGCTGACCAGCGCGCCGAAACAGAAGTGGGATCCGCTGCTGGTGGAGCAGGCCATCGGCAACCTGCTGGACAACGCCATCGACTTCTCTCCCGCCAACGGGCAGGTCACCCTGAGCGGCAGCCAGCAGGAGGAGGGCTACTGTTTTCGGGTCACCGACAGCGGCCCCGGCATTCCCGACTACGCATTGCCACGCATCTTCGAGCGCTTCTACTCCCTGCCGCGCCCCGACAAGGGCAAGAGCAGTGGTCTGGGGCTCAGCTTCGCCCATGAGGTGGCCCACCAGCATGGCGGCCGTCTGACCCTGAGCAACCGGCCGGAAGGTGGCGCGCTGGCCGAACTCTGGCTGCCGTTCGCCTAGTCACCTCCCTACCACTTCACATTCACCACACAAAGCGGCGTTAAACTGCCGCCTTATCTTATTGATTAGCCTCATCCATTTGCTCAAGGAAATGCTATGTCCCGCCTGCTTCTCTCCAGCCTGCTGGCTGCCGGTCTGCTCGCCGCTCTGCCTGCCTCCGCCGCCAGCGGCTGCTTTCTCTATGCTGACGGCAACGGCCAGACCCTCTCCAGCGAAGGGGACTGCTCCAGCCAGCTGCCGCCCGCGTCTACCTTCAAGATCCCGCTGGCGCTGATGGGTTACGACAGCGGTTTTCTGGTGGATGAAGAGCATCCGGCACTGCCCTTCAAACCGGGTTACGACGACTGGCTGCCCGCCTGGCGCGAAACCACCACGCCGCGCCGCTGGGAAACCTACTCGGTCGTCTGGTTCTCCCAGCAGATCACCGAATGGCTGGGGATGGAGCGCTTCCAGCAGTACGTCGACCGCTTCGACTACGGCAACCGGGATCTCTCCGGCAATCCGGGCAAGCATGACGGCCTGACCCAAGCCTGGCTCAGCTCCAGCCTCGCCATCAGCCCGGAGGAGCAGGCCCGCTTCCTCGGCAAGATGGTGAGCGGCAAGCTGCCGGTCTCGGCGCAGACCCTGCAGTACACCGCCAATATCCTCAAGGTGAGCGAGATCGACGGCTGGCAGATCCACGGCAAGACCGGCATGGGCTACCCGAAGAAGCTGGATGGCAGCCTCAACCGCGATCAGCAGATCGGCTGGTTCGTCGGCTGGGCCAGCAAACCGGGCAAGCAGCTGATCTTCGTCCACACCGTGGTGCAAAAGCCCGGCAAGCAGTTCGCCTCCCTCAAGGCGAAAGAAGAGGTGCTGGCCGCCCTGCCCGGAAAATTGAAGACCCTGTAACTCCTCCAGAAACCGGCGCAATGCCGGTTTTTTTTATCCCCCTTCACCGCCACTTCACACAAGCCCATCACCACTTCACGCCGGACTGACAGACTCGCTCCATCCAACAAGGAGACGTGTCATGGTCAAACAGATATTCACCCACAAGATCTTTCTGCTGCTGTTGCTCAGCCTGCTGTTGATGGTGCCGGTGCAATCCATCATGGAGCTGAACCGGGAGCGTCAGGCTTACCGCAGTCAGGCCATTCACAGCATCATGGCCAGCAGCAGCGGCCCGCAACGGCTGATGGGGCCTATCCTGGTGCAGCCCTATACCCGCTCGGTCACGGTCGAGCAGGAGGGCAAGCGCTTCGTCCGTCAGGAGCAGCTCTACCGCTACCTGCTGCCGGAGCAACTGGATATCAAGGCCAACATGGAGGTCACCCCGCGCAAGCTGGGCATCTATCAGGCGCAGGTCTATCAGACACGGCTCTCCCTCTCCGGCCACCTGCCAACCCGACAGAGTCTGCTGAATGACGCGACCTCACCGCTTGATGAAACGACCGAGCTGGTGGCGGGCAAACCCTACCTGAGTCTGGTGCTCTCGGATGCACGCGGTATCAACAGCGTCCCTGAACTGCAACTCGGTACACAGCGGATCCCGTTTGCCCCCGGCGCCCGCCTCGGTGATGCGCTGGCGGGTATCCATGCCCCGCTCGACAGCCTGCCGCAACAGGATGGCACCTTTCATCTGGAGCTCAATCTGCAGGGGATGAACGCCCTCGACATAGTGCCGCTGGGCAAGGAGAGCACCCTGCTGCTGGCGGGCAACTGGCCCCATCCCAACTTCATCGGCGATTTTCTGCCGGGCAGCCGCACCCTGAGCCCGCAAGGGTTTGAAGCCAACTGGCAAACCAGCTGGTTCGCCAGCGACATGGAGACCCGCTTCAACCGGATGATGAACGGTGGCGATAGTCATCTCTCCGCCTTCAGCGTCAGTCTGGTGCAGCCGGTGGATCACTATCAGCTCAACGAGCGGGCGGCCAAATATGCCCTGCTGTTTATCGGCCTCACCTTTATCAGCTTCTTCATGTTCGAGCTGCTCAAGGGGCTGCGGGTCCACCCGATCCAGTACGCGCTGGTAGGCATGGGGCTGGCTATCTTCTATCTGGTGCTGCTGGCACTGACCGAGCACCTCGGCTTTGGCTGGGCCTATCTGGTGGCCGCACTGGCCAGTGTGCTGCTCAACGGCTTCTACCTCAGTCATGTGCTGGGCGGCCCGAAGCAGGGGAGCGGCTTCGCGGCGCTGCTCGGGCTGGTCTATGCCATCCTCTACAGCCTGCTGCAGGCCGAAGAGATCGCCTTGCTGCTCGGCGCCCTGCTGTTGTTCGCCACCCTGGCGCTGATCATGATGCTGACCCGCAAGCTCGACTGGTATCAGGTGATGGACTACAGCGCCCCCACCACCACATGGGCGGCCCCCCAGCCATCGAGCAGTGACCCCAGCCATAAGTCATAAGCCCAAAAAAAAACCGGCGCCATCAGGCGCCGGTTCTATTTTATTGATCGGGCATCACTTCTTCTTGACCGGGCGAGCCCAGTTCTTGATGTGGCGCTGGGGTACCCGGGTGATCACCAGCTCGTTCTCGGCCACATCCTTGGTGATGGTGGAACCCGCCCCCAGGNTTGATGTGGCGCTGGGGTACCCGGGTGATCACCAGCTCGTTCTCGGCCACATCCTTGGTGATGGTGGAACCCGCCCCCAGGGTTGCACCCTTGCCGATGCGCACCGGCGCCACCAGCTGGGTATCGGAACCGACAAACACATCATCCTCGATGATGGTCTGGAACTTGTTCACGCCGTCGTAGTTGCAGGTGATGGTACCGGCACCGATATTCACCTTGGCACCCACCTCGGCATCCCCCAGATAGGTGAGGTGACCACACTTGGAACCAACCCCCAGACGGGCCTTCTTCATCTCGACGAAGTTGCCGACGTGGGCATCCTGCTCCAGCACCGCGCCCGGACGCAGACGGGCAAACGGGCCGACCGAGCACTGATCCGCCACCTGAGCCCCTTCAACGATGGAGTAGGGCTTCACTTCGGTGTGATCGCCAATGACGCAATCCTTCAGCACGGCACCGGCACCGATACGGACGTGGTTGCCAAGGGTTACCTTGCCTTCGATGATGACGTTGACGTCGATCACCACCTCTTCACCGATCTCGAGGGTTCCGCGCAGATCGAAGCGGGCCGGGTCGATCAGGGTGACACCGGCGATCATCAGCTTCTCGGCCTGCATCTGCTGGTAGCTGCGCTCAAGGGCAGCCAGCTGTACCCGGTTGTTGGCCCCTTCCACCTCGGCGGCACGCTCCGGATGGACCGCCGCGATCGGGCAGCCATCGCCGTGCGCCATGGCGATCACGTCGGTCAGGTAGAACTCGCCCTGGGCATTCTTGTTGTCCAGACGCGACAGCCAGCTGCGCAGTTGACCGCCATTGGCCACCAGCACGCCGGTGTTCACCTCACGAATGGCCAGCTGTTCGGCATTGGCATCCTTCTGCTCGACGATACCGACCACCTGACCATTTTCACGGACGATGCGGCCATAGCCGGTGGGGTTGTCCAGCACCACGGTCAGCAGTGCCATGCCATCGCTTGCCTTGGCAGCCAGCAGTCGTTGCAGAGTCTCTGGCTGGATCAGCGGGGTATCGCCGTAGAGCACCAGCACGTCGTCTTCATCCTTCCAGAACGGGATGGCCTGGGCGACCGCATGACCGGTCCCCAGCTGCTGCGCCTGCAGCACCCAGTTGACATCGGCGGCGACGATCCGCTCTTTCAGCAGCTCGGCACCGTGGCCATAGACCAGATGCAGCTGCTCGGCACCGACCTGACGGGCGGTATCGATCACATGGGAAACCATGGGTTTGTTGGCTACCGGGTGCAGTACCTTGGGCAGAGCGGAACGCATGCGGGTACCTTTACCCGCCGCCAGGATCACGACGTTGAGAGACATGACTTCGACCTTGAACTTGTGTGGAAATACTCGGCGGAGTCTATCGAACGGGTAAAAAAAAAGCGACCCGAAGGTCGCTTTTTACATCACCGTTATTAGCGGTAATTCTTTTTGACGATATCGATGACTCGCAGTTGAGCCATCGCCTTGGCCAGCTCGGTAGCGGCCTGGGCGTAGTCGATATCACCATGGGAGCTGTGGATCCGCTCTTCGGCTGCGCGCTTGGCTTCCTGGGCTTTCGCCTCATCCAAGTCGTCAGCACGAATCGCGGTGTCCGCCAGCACGGTCACGGATTCAGGTTGTACTTCCAGCATACCGCCGGAGATGTACAGCACCTCTTCAGTTCCGTTCTGCTTCACCAAGCGGACCAGGCCCGGCTTGATGGCAGTCAGCAACGGAGCATGACCGTGGCGGAGACCCAACTCACCTTCGGAGCCTGATACCTGAGCAGTTTGCACGCGACCGGAAAACAGTTTTCCTTCGGCGCTCACCACGTCCAGGTGAAAGGAGATCATCTCTGCCATGGGCCCTCCTGTCGAGGCTTACAGTTTCTTGGATTTCTCGACGACTTCGTCGATACCGCCAACCATGTAGAACGCCTGCTCGGGCAGATCGTCATACTCGCCTTTCAGGATGCCCTGGAAACCACGAATGGTCTCTTTCAGCGGCACGTATTTACCCGGAGAACCGGTAAACACTTCTGCTACGAAGAACGGCTGGGACAGGAAACGCTCGATCTTACGGGCACGGGCTACGGTCAGTTTGTCTTCTTCTGACAGTTCATCCATACCCAGGATGGCGATGATGTCCTTCAGCTCTTTGTAGCGCTGCAGTACGGTCTGAACGCCACGAGCTGTCTCATAGTGCTCTTTACCAACTACCAGCGGATCCAGCTGACGAGAGGTAGAGTCCAGCGGGTCAACGGCCGGGTAGATACCCAGTGCCGCGATTTGACGGGACAGTACAACGGTCGCATCCAGGTGGGCGAAGGTGGTCGCCGGAGACGGGTCAGTCAAGTCATCCGCAGGCACGTAAACGGCCTGTACGGAGGTGATAGAACCGGTCTTGGTGGAGGTGATACGTTCTTGCAGAACACCCATCTCCTCGGCCAGGGTCGGCTGGTAACCTACTGCGGAAGGCATACGGCCCAGCAGTGCGGATACTTCAGTACCGGCCAGGGTGTAACGGTAAATGTTGTCCACGAAGAACAGCACGTCACGACCTTCGTCACGGAACTTCTCGGCCATGGTCAGGCCGGTCAGCGCAACGCGCAGACGGTTTCCGGGCGGCTCGTTCATCTGACCGTAAACCAGAGATACTTTGTCCAGTACGTTGGACTCCATCATCTCGTGGTAGAAGTCGTTACCCTCACGGGTACGCTCACCTACACCGGCAAACACAGAGTAACCACTGTGTTCGATCGCGATGTTACGGATCAGCTCCATCATGTTTACGGTTTTGCCTACACCGGCACCACCGAACAGACCCACTTTACCACCCTTGGCGAACGGGCATACCAGGTCGATAACCTTGATGCCGGTCTCCAGCAGATCGTTGCTGTTGGACTGATCTTCGTAGCTGGGGGCAGCGCGGTGGATAGACCAGCACTCTTCTTCACCGATCGGACCTTTTTCGTCGATTGGCTCGCCCAGTACGTTCATGATCCGACCCAGAGTCGCAGTACCGACCGGAACCTGGATGGATTTACCGCTATTCACTACTTCCAACCCACGACGCAGACCGTCGGAGGAGCCCATGGTGATGCAACGAACGACGCCGCCACCGATCTGTTGCTGAACTTCCAGCACCAGACCCTGGCCTTGACCTTCGCTAACGACCTTCAGTGCATCGTACACCTGGGGCACGGCATCCTGCGGGAACTCGATGTCCACCACAGCGCCGATGATTTGGACGATGAAACCGTTACTCATGTCAAATCCTCTAAACCTTTGATAACCCTTGCCTTACACCGCAGCAGCACCGGATACGATCTCTGTCAGCTCCTGGGTAATACTGGCCTGACGGGCCTTGTTGTATACCAGTTGCAGATCGTTAATCAGGTTACCGGCGTTGTCAGTCGCGGCTTGCATGGCAACCATTCGGGCTGCCTGTTCACTTGCCAAGTTTTCCACTACCCCCTGGTACACCTGGGACTCGACATAGCGAATCAGCAGGGTATCCAGCAGTTGCTTGGGATCCGGCTCATAGAGGTAATCCCAGTGGTGTTTCTTGGCGAGCTTGCTGTCTTCAGTTACGGGCAAAGGCAGCAGTTGATCGACCCGTGGTTGCTGCACCATGGTGTTGACGAACTTGTTGTACACCAGATACAGCTTGTCAATCTCACCGTTGTCGTAAGCCTTCAGCATGACCTTGACTGAACCAATCAGGTCATTGACGCTCGGGTTATCGCCCAGTCCTGCGACGTGAGCTTTCACCTTGGCGCCGTGCCGTTCAAAGAAGTTGGAGGCCTTGTTACCGATCAGTGCCAGGTCAACCTTGGCACCTTTCGCGCTCCATTGCTTCATATCATTGAGGGCAGCCTTGAACAGGTTGATGTTCAAACCGCCACACAGGCCACGGTCGGTGGAGACGACGATGTAACCCACTCGCTTGACCTCACGTTCGATGAGGTAGGGGTGCTTGTATTCCAAGTTCCCCTGAGCGATATGGCCGATCACCTTGCGCATGGTTTCAGCGTACGGACGGCTGGCAGACATGCGTTCCTGCGCACGGCGCATTTTGCTTGCTGCCACCATTTCCATAGCGCCGGTGATCTTCTGAGTGTTTTTCACACTCCCGATCTTGTTACGTATCTCTTTTGCGCCGGCCATCTCTTACTCTCCATCAGGTGGCAGCTCGCGCTGCCACACACGCTTACCAGGTCTGGGTTGCCTTGAAGTCATCCAGCAACGCAGTCAGCTTGCCAACGATCGCGTCGTTGTAGTCGGCCTTGGCATTGATTTCAGCCATCAGCTCGGCATGCTGGGTATTGGCGTAAGAGAGCAGAGCGGCTTCGAAGTCGACGATCTTGTTCAGCTCGACATCGGAGAGATAGCCTTTCTCTGCGGCGAACAGCACCAGAGACTGGTGAGCCACGCTCAGCGGAGAGTACTGCTTCTGCTTCATCAGCTCGGTCACTTTCACACCGTGATCCAGCTGCTTGCGAGTCGCATCGTCCAGATCGGAAGAGAACTGGGCGAATGCCGCCAGCTCGCGATACTGGGCCAGTGCGGTACGGATACCACCGGACAACTTCTTGACGATCTTGGTCTGGGCAGCACCACCTACACGGGATACGGAGATACCCGGGTCAACCGCCGGACGAATACCGGAGTTGAACAGCTGTGAAGTCAGGAAGATCTGACCATCGGTGATGGAGATCACGTTGGTCGGAACGAACGCAGAAACGTCACCCGCCTGGGTTTCGATGATTGGCAGCGCGGTCAGAGAACCGGTCTGGCCTTTCACGGCACCATTGGTGAACTTCTCTACGTACTCGGCGTTAACGCGAGCAGCACGCTCCAGCAGACGGGAGTGCAGATAGAAAACGTCACCCGGGTAAGCTTCACGTCCTGGCGGACGGCGCAGCAGCAGGGAGATCTGGCGATAAGCTACGGCCTGTTTGGACAGGTCATCATAGATGATCAGCGCGTCTTCACCGCGGTCACGGAAGTACTCACCCATGGAGCAACCGGCATACGGAGCCAGGTACTGCAGGGCAGCCGCTTCGGAGGCAGAGGCAACGACCACGATGGTGTTGGCCAGGGCACCGTGCTCTTCCAGCTTGCGCACCACGTTGGCGATGGTAGAGGCCTTCTGGCCAATCGCAACGTAGACACACTTAATGCCGGAATCTTTCTGGTTGATGATGGTGTCGATCGCGATGGCGGTCTTACCAACCTGACGGTCACCGATGATCAGCTCACGCTGGCCACGACCGATAGGGATCATGGCATCGATGGCTTTCAGACCGGTCTGGACCGGCTGGTCAACAGACTTACGCTCGATAACGCCCGGTGCGATCACTTCGATCGGCGAGAAGCCGTCGTTGTCGATCGGACCTTTACCGTCGATCGGCTGACCCAGGGTGTTCAGCACCCGGCCCAACAGACCACGACCTACCGGCACTTCCAGAATACGGCCAGTACCTTTTACTTTCATTCCTTCTGACAGACCGTCATAGGAACCCATAATCACCGCACCGACGGAGTCACGCTCCAGGTTCAATGCCAGAGCGTAGCGGTTGCCCGGCAGCTCGATCATCTCACCCTGCATGGCATCGGCCAGGCCGTGAATACGAATGATACCGTCGCTCACAGAGACGATAGTACCTTCGTTACGCGCTTCGCTTTTTACATCAAACTGCGCAATGCGCTGCTTGATCAGCTCGGCGATTTCAGTGGAATTCAGTTGCATGCTCTAATACCCCAATCAAGATTGCAGCGCGTCAGCCATGCGATCCAGCTTACCGCGGACTGTGCCGTCGATTACCAGATCACCGGCCTTGATGAGCACCCCGGCCATCAAGGACGCATCGATGCTGCAATTCAGCTTCACTTTGCGCGCGAGACGTTGTTCCAGAGAAGCCTGAATATTGGCTTTCTGCTGGTCGGTCAGTTCGATCGCCGAAATCACGTCAGCCTGAACCTCTTTATCCAGTTCAGCTTTGAACGCTACAAATTCAGCAACGACCGCCGGCAGCACACCCAAGCGACCATTCTCGGCCATCACCCGGATCAGGTTCTGGCCATGCTCGTCGAGTTGCTCACCACAGATACCGACAAATAGATTTGCCAGCTCTTCGGCAGCCACAGAGCCGTTTACCAGGTTGTGCATGGTCTCGTTTTCCGCTACTTGCGCAGCGAAACCGAGCATACCCAGCCACTGGTCAACCGCCTTGTGCTCAACGGCAAACTCGAAAGCAGCCTTGGCGTAGGGGCGAGCGATTGTAGTCAGTTCAGACATAGCCCCGTTCCCGTTACAGTTCTGCTACCAGTTTGTCGACGATGTCGCTGTTGGCAGCCTGGTCGATTTGACGCGCCAGGATCTTCTCTGCACCAGCAATGGCAAGAGCAGCAACCTGCTTACGCAGTTCTTCTTTGGCACGATGACGTTCAGCTTCGATCTCGGCACGGCCCTGAGCCAGGATTTTTTCCCGCTCGGATTGGGCACCAGCGGCGGCTTCATCAATGATCTGGGCTTTACGTTTGTTAGCCTGTTCAATGATTTCAGCAGCCTGCAGCTTGGCTTCTTTCAGCTGATCGGTGGCGTTGGCCTTGGCCAAATCCAGATCTTTCTTGGCACGTTCGGCAGAAGAGAGACCGTCAGCAATAGCTTTCTGACGGGCTTCGATGGCAGCAATCAGCGGCGGCCATACGTACTTCATGCAAAACACTACGAAGAAGAAAAAAGCAATTGCTTGGCCGAGGAGGGTGGCATTGATATTCACAGCCGATGTCCTCTTAAGTTAGTTAATGGGTTATGCCTGGAGAGTCGTAACGACTTAGCCAGCAACCGCAAACATCACGTACAGACCCAGACCAACGGCGATCATCGGGATCGCATCCACCAGACCCATTACGATGAAGAACTGGGTACGCAGAACAGGGATCAGATCCGGTTGACGAGCAGCACCTTCCAGGAACTTGCCACCCAGGATACCGATACCGATGGAAGCGCCGATAGCAGCCAGACCCATCATCATTGCAGCAGCGATGTACAGCAGGTCCATGTTCAAGTTTTCCATGAGGATCTCCAGTTATTTAGATGTAATTGATTGTATAAAAAGGATTATTTGAGTTGCATCAATTATGGTCTTCCTGCGCCATCGACAGATAGACGATGGTCAGAACCATGAAAATGAATGCCTGCAAAGTGATGATCAGGATGTGGAAAATTGCCCAAGGCACGGACAGGATCCACTGTGACCACCAGGGTAACAAACCCGCAATCAGGATAAAGATCAGTTCGCCAGCATACATGTTGCCGAACAGTCGAAGACCCAGAGAAACAGGTTTGGAAATCAGCGTAACAGTTTCCAGGATGAGGTTAACCGGGATGGCCGCCGGGTGGTTGAAAGGCTGAAGCGTCAGCTCCTTCACAAACCCGCCGATACCCTTGACCTTGATGCTGTAGTACAGGATCAAGAAGAACACGCCCAAAGCCATGGACATGGTGATGTTAACGTCAGCAGAGGGAACCACACGCAGATAGGGAATACCCATCAATTGTGCAGCGTGAGGGATAAAGTCAACGGGGATCAGATCCATGAAGTTCATCAGGAAGATCCACACAAACACGGTCAACCCCAAAGGTGCGATGACCTTGTTGCGACCGTGAAAGATGTCTTTGACGTTACCATTCACAAACTCGACCAGCATCTCCACAAAGCACTGCAGCTTACCCGGCACACCGCTGGTAGCGTTAACGGCTACTTTGCGGAACAACAGGATAAACAGGGCGCCTAGCACGACGGAAAATATCATTGAGTCGATATTGACCGTCCAGAACCCGGACCCGACTTGAAGGTGGGTCAGGTGGTGGGAGATATATCCCTGAGGAGTCAGGACTTCTCCGGTTGCAGACATGAGTTTTCCTAATAGTGGTTGTTAAGCGTGAATGAAACCATCCACTGTACAACGAGGGCGAGGATATAAGTGGCGAAAAACGAGACGGTAACGACCTCGACTCCCACACTGGACAGCAGGGCAAACAGACCTGCTGTCGAAATGAGCTTAATCCCAGCCCCACCATAAAAGTCCCGCAAAACCAGGCCCACACTCTCGGTTGTCACCTTGCGGCGCAGCACCCAGACAGTAAACAAGGCTTGAGGAACCCAGTACATCCCCCCTCCGTAGAGGGCGGAATAACCGGCGCTGGCACCAGTCAGATAAAACCAGACGGCACTCATCGCCAGGATCAGGATGAGCTGACAAACGAGCATAACCAAGGCCAGTGTCAAACCTTCCAAGGCTAATTTCTGCTTCACCAACCTACCCCTGAACATTACAGAACTGTAAAAAATCGGGATCCGAAGACCCCATGTTAACAGCTCTTAAAGCCGGTCAAATTATACCCTTGAGGGCAGCTATTGCAATATGACAAAAATCCTTAATTTTTGCGGCTTTCAGCGGCAAATCAAGGTTATGGCCATATCAAAAGGAATGGATGTTTTATTACTACAAAAAGCGTAAAAATCACGATTCCGACACGCCAAAATAGCCCAATATACGGTCCAAATCGGACAAATTCTCGTAACTTATTACTAACTTCCCGCTATCCCGCTTGCCAGGCTGAAGTTGCACCTGATTGCCAATTTTTTCTGCCAGTTGGCGCTCCAGGTAACCGATCTGCGGATCATGGGCAGGTTCGACCCTGGCTTTTGCCGGTTCGAGCGCTTTTTGCACCAGTTTCTCAGTATCGCGCACGGTCAGCCCCTTCTGGGCAACCAGCTTGGCCAGTTCGGACTGGGCCTGGCCGCTCAGGGCCAGCAGGGCACGGGCATGACCCATGTCGAGGTCGCCATGCTCGACGAAACGCTTCACGTCGTCGTTGAGCTGGTTGAGGCGCAGCAGGTTGGTCACCGTGGTGCGGGACTTGCCCACCGCCTCGGCCACCTGCTGGTGGGTGAGTTCGAATTCGGTCAGCAGTCTTTGTAAAGCGACCGCCTCTTCGATGGCATTGAGGTCTTCCCGCTGAATATTTTCAATCAGCGCGATGGCGACGGCGGCCTCGTCGGGCACATCCTTGACGATGCAGGGCACCACCTCGAGACGGGCCAGCTGGGAGGCGCGCCAGCGCCGTTCACCGGCGATGATTTCGAAGGATTGTTCGCCGAGAGGGCGTACCACGATGGGCTGGATCACCCCCTGGGCGCGGATGGAGTTGGCAAGCTCTTCCAGTGCGTCCTGAGACATATCCTTGCGGGGCTGGTACTTGCCGGACTGCAACCACTCCACCGGCAGCTTGCGCAGCTCGCCCTGATTGGTAGGGGCCATGGCCTCTTCGGTACGTTGATCGCTCATCACCTGTTTCTGGCGGGCAGCCGTGCTGGTACTGAGCAGGGCATCCAGCCCCTTGCCCAGTCCACGTTTTTTCGGAGTCATATGCTCTCTCGGTCTGCGATGGTCGCCTGACGCTCCTGCTCCTGGCGGCGCAGCATTTCGCCAGCCAGTGCCAGGTAGGCCTTGGCGCCCACCGATGATTTGTCATAGTGCATGGCCGGGGCACCGAAACTCGGGGCCTCCGCCAGTCTGACGTTGCGGGGAATGATGGTGCGGTAGACTTTGTCGCCGAAGTGCTGTTTTAGCTGATCGGACACATCATTGGCCAGCCGGTTGCGGTGATCGAACATGGTGCGCAGCACCCCTTCGATCTTGAGCTCCGGATTGACCACGGCGGCCAGCTTGCTGATGGTATCAACCAGGGCGGTAAGCCCCTCCAGCGCGTAATATTCGCACTGCATGGGCACCAGCACGGAGTCGGCGGCAGCCATGGCGTTCACGGTCAGCATGTTGAGAGAGGGCGGGCAGTCGATGAAGACGTAGTCGTATTTGTCCCGCACCGAGGCCAGCGCATTGCGCAGGCGGATTTCGCGGGCGAAAAACTCCATCAGACGGATTTCGGCCGCGGTCACGTCGGCGTTGGCGGCGATCAGGTGATAGCCCCCGGAAGTTTCAGGGATGATCACCTCGCTGATGGGGGCATCCTCGATCAGCAGCTCATAGGCGGTGCGCTCGACGTCATACTTGTCGACACCGCTGCCCATGGTGGCATTGCCCTGCGGATCCAGATCGATCACCAGCACCTTGCGCCGGGTGGCAGCCAGGGAGGCGGCCAGATTCACACAGGTGGTGGTTTTACCCACTCCACCCTTCTGGTTGGCTATGGCGATGACTTTTCCCACACGATCCCCTAAATGAAACTGCGACCCTATTCGGGCTGGATATGTTTGAATTCCAGCAGATGACGTTCGCCTTCCAGCTCCGGCACCCGTAACTCATGACAGGCTACCAGACGGATATTGGCAGGCAACTGGGCCAGCTCCTGCTCGGGATATTGTCCCTTGAGCGCCAGGAAGCAGCCCTGTTCTGACGGCAGGTGGTGACACCAGCTCAGCATGTCCTCCAGCGAGGCAAATGCCCGACTCAGTACACCATCAAACCCCACCTCGGGTTGATACTCTTCAACCCGGGATTTGACCGGCGTCACATTGGTCAGACCCAGCTCCTGGATCACCTGACGGATGAAGTTGATCCGCTTGCCCAGACTGTCGAGCAGGACGAACTGCTTGTCCGGATTGATGATCGCCAGCGGCAATCCCGGCAGGCCGGGACCGGTCCCCACGTCGATGAAGCGCTCACCGTGCAAGTGGGGGCTTACCACCAGGCTATCGAGGATATGCTTGACCAGCATGGCGTCCGGATCTCGCACCGAGGTGAGATTGTAAGCCTTGTTCCACTTGTGCAGCAACTCGACCAACTGCACCAGTTGGCTCTTTTGGGTATCGGTGATAACAATTTCGGCCTGCTTGAGCAGGCCGTTCAATCTTTCCAGCATATTTTCCAACGGTAAGAATCCTCAGGCGGTTTTACGCAGCAGGCCGTGTTTTTTCAGGTGAACCAGCAGGATGGAGATGGCCGCCGGGGTGATGCCGGAGATGCGGGAAGCCTGACCAATGGTCTGCGGCTTGGCATCGTTCAGCTTGGCTTTCACCTCGTTGGAGAGGCCATTCACCTCGCGATAGTCCAGATCCAGCGGCAGCAGGGTGTTCTCGTTGCGCAGCTGCTTTTCCACTTCATCGTGCTGACGCTCGATGTAACCGGCGTACTTGATCTGGATCTCAACCTGTTCGGCCGCGGCAGGATCGGTCACGGAAGGGCCGACCCCCTCGATGGCCATCAGCGCATCGTAGGTCACCTCGGGGCGGCGCAGCAGCTCTTCCAGACTCTGTTCGCGGGTCAGCGGGGTGTTGACCAGGGCGTTGACCGCTTCCAGTGACGGGTGTTGCGGGTGGATCCAGGTTGAACGCATGCGCTGACGCTCCAGCTCGACCTGTTCCATCTTGGCGTTGAATTTGCTCCAGCGCTCGTCATCCACCAGACCCAGCTCGCGACCGATGGCGGTCAGGCGGATATCGGCGTTGTCTTCACGCAGCAGCAGGCGGTATTCGGCGCGGCTGGTGAACATGCGGTAAGGCTCGCGAGTCCCCAGGGTGGAGAGATCGTCCATCATCACGCCCATGTAGGCCTGATCCCGACGCGGGTTCCAGGGATCCTTGTCCTGGGCACGCAGGGCCGCGTTCAGACCGGCCATCAGGCCTTGTGCCGCCGCCTCTTCGTAACCGGTCGTCCCGTTGATCTGGCCAGCGAAGAACAGGTTTGGAATGCATTTGCTCTCCATGTTGGCCTTGAGATCTCGCGGATCGAAGAAATCATATTCGATGGCATAGCCGGGGCGGGTGATGTGGGCGTTCTCGAAGCCACGCACGGAACGGACGATCTGCACCTGCACGTCAAACGGCAGGCTGGTGGAGATCCCGTTTGGATAGAGTTCGTGAGTAGTCAGGCCTTCCGGCTCGACGAAGATCTGGTGCGCAGTCTTGTCGGCGAAACGGGTGATCTTGTCTTCGATCGACGGGCAGTAGCGCGGGCCGATCCCCTCGATCACCCCGGCGTACATGGGGCTGCGATCCAGGTTATTGCGGATCACCTCGTGGGTACGCTCGTTGGTGTGGGTGACGTAGCAGGGCACCTGACGGGGATGCTGGCTGGCATCGCCGATAAACGAGAAGACCGGACGCGGATCGTCGCCGTGCTGGGCCTGCATCACAGAGAAATCGACGCTGCGAGCATCGATGCGCGGCGGCGTACCGGTCTTGAGACGATCGATGCGCAGCGGCAGTTCACGCAGGCGTTGGGCCAGGGCGATCGAGGGAGGATCCCCGGCGCGGCCGCCCTTGTAGTTTTCCATCCCGATGTGGATCAACCCGTTCAGGAAGGTACCGACCGTCAGCACCACAGTCTTGCCGCTGATGCGGATCCCGCTCTGGGTGACCACACCGGCAACACGATCCCCGTCCATGATCAGATCGTCACAGGCCTGCTGGAAGATCTTCAGGTTCGGGTAGTTCTCCAGCATCTGGCGAACGACGGCCTTGTAGAGCAGGCGATCCGCCTGGGCACGAGTGGCTCGCACTGCCGGGCCCTTGGAGGAGTTGAGGGTGCGGAACTGGATCCCGCCAAGATCGATGGCACGCGCCATGATCCCGCCGAGTGCGTCAACTTCCCTGACCAGGTGTCCCTTGCCGATCCCGCCGATCGCCGGATTACAGGACATGTGTCCCAGCGTATCGATATTGTGGGTCAGCAACAGGGTGTTCATGCCCATACGGGCTGCCGCTGTTGCTGCTTCGGTTCCGGCATGACCGCCACCGACGACGATCACATCAAATTGTTCATGGTATTGCATTGGGATCACCTTGATCTGCACGCCTGAAGATCTTTATTTGCCTGGGCTAAAGGGCGGAACATTCTATCTGTTTCGCGTCCTGAGGGGAACGTCTACTTAACGTTCAGTATGAAGGGAGGATCCACTAATTAGATCTTAAGGATCTTTAGATCGATCTTTTACTGGATCTCTTATTAGGATCCGCCCTTTCTGTTGATAAGCACTTTTTGATCATAAAGATCATTAATTTAAGGACGATCCTAGCTTGTGGAAAAGCTTGGATCCTGGCCCGGTGAACGAGGGGATAACCAGGTCTTTTATACACAGAGGTCTGTCGGTCTGGATCTAATACATGGATAACTATAGGTTTTGCAGAGCTTTACACCGTAGTTATGCACATTACCCCTGGGCGTTGTGGGTAACCTTGTAGAACAACTCCCCCGGATCAATCTGTTAATAACATGGTGGATAGTCGATCTGGGGATAAGTGGGGAGATCAAGCTTTTTTTCAGGATCTCCCGCACGCTGATCAGGCGATCATCGTCATCCAGTCGCGGATCCACACTTCGGCGGCATCTTCGGGGATCTCGTGTTGGGTCACATCGATGTCGAGCCGCTCGCCGATCCGGCTGGCACCGCACTCGGCCAACAGTCGATCCAGCGTCTTGCCGCCCTGGCAAAAGGTGTCATAACTGCTGTCGCCAAGGGCGATCACGCCATATTTCAATGAATTAAGATCCGGATGCTGCTCGGCAAGATCCTTGGCGAAGGGTTGCAGGTTATCGGGCACATCACCGGCACCGTGGGTCGAGGTGACCACCAGCAGGATGGATCCCGCATCATCCAGCACCTCTGCCAGCTTGGCCGGGTTGTGGATCCGGGTCTGGTGGCCAGCCTGTTCCAGCAGGTTGGCGACGTGGTCTGCGACATATTCGGCGGCGCCCAGCATGGAGCCGACGACGAGATTGAGTTTGGCCATGGAATGGATCCTGATTTCAGACAAAGAAACGGAAAGCCGGATTCTACCGCCAAAGGGTGTGGATAAATATGGATAAAGCTTGGGGATAATGGATCCAGTCAGATAATGCTGTTGGATCCATCCCGTCGATCTTTTTTCTGCTTCTTTATACTCCTCTCCATTTTCTTCTCCGCTAATGGCTCTCCTGATGACTCCCATCCACCGCGAAATCCTGTCAACGATGCAGTTAGATAACAATGCAGATGCAAATGATTAGCAATTATTGAATCGATTCGATCACGGCTCCTGTAGTAGGATTGCGCTGCTTTATTCGCCCATGGAACAGGGTGATGTCGTTAAAAACGACCAAAAATAACAATTAAAACAACATAACTCATTGATAAACGAGACTTTAATATGATTGCGCAAAAATACACTTCAGGACCCGGCAAGAAGGGCGCCTTTGGCGTGCTTTCACTCTCCGGTTTGCTTGTCTCCCTGCCGCTGATGGCCGAACAGGCCGCCGCAGAGCTGCCCAAAGCCAGCGAAACCATGGTGGTGACCGGTACGGCCATGAAGGTGGAAGTGCCGATGGCCGAGACCCCTCGCGCCGTCTCAGTGGTTAACCGCGAGGAGCTGGATCAGCACGCCGTGTTGCAGCTGGATGAGGCGCTTCGCTATCGTTCCGGCGTATTGACTGGCCTCTATGGTTCAGACAACAACACCGACTGGTTCAAGGTACGTGGTTTTGATGCCGCCTCTTATCTGGATGGCAACCGGCTGTTTGGCACCGGCTATTACGTCTGGACGCCGGAACCGTTCGGTCTGGAGAGTGTGGAAGTGCTGAAGGGGCCAGCCTCGATCCTTTACGGTGAGGCACCTCCGGGCGGGGTGATCAATGCCATCAGCAAACGACCGACCGCCACGCCGCAAGGGCAGGTGGATCTGCAGCTTGGCAGCCGGGATCATCATCAGGTCGGGGTGGACGTCTCTGACGCGCTCTCCGGCAACAGCCGCTACCGCATGGTTGCTCTTTATAAAGAGCGTGATGGGGTGCTCACCGGCACCTATAACGATCGGGTTTATCTGGCGCCGAGCGTCACCTTCGATCTTTCGGATCGTACCAGTCTGACTCTGCTGGCCAGCTTCCTGCACGACGAAGGGGTCCCGACCAACGGCTTCTTCCCGGTCTATGGCACCCTGAACACTTCGGGCGGCCAGATTGATCCCTCCACCAACCTGAGCCAGCCGGATTACGATCGCAATCGCAATACCCAGATCTCCACCGGTTACGAGCTGGCCCACCAGCTCAACCAGAGCTGGGAGTTCAAGCAGAACGTCCGCTTCAACTACAACGATCTGCTGCTGCGCCAGACTTATATCTTCCCGACCTATGAAGGCACGACCGCCTACCGCGGTCTGGTCTACCGGGATGGCAATACCAAGAGTGCCACCATGGATAACCAGATGGTGGGCTACTGGAACACCGACAGCACCGAGCAGACCCTGTTGCTGGGGGTGGATCTGCAGCGCCATGTCAATGAAGGTGTCGAGGCCGACAACTACGGCATGGGCTCTATCAATACCATGAACCCGGATTACAGCGGCTTCCCCGGTTTTGACGAGTCGACCGCCACTCACCAGAAGAGCACCAAGGGCCAGAGCGGCCTCTATGCCCAGCACCAGATCCGCTGGGACGATCGCTGGTTGCTGACTGCCGGTGGCCGTTTTGACTATGTGGAGACCCACAACACCAATACCAGCAAGGACCAGCGCCAGTACGATCACGAGCTCTCCCTCTCGGGCAGCCTGATGTATCTGGCCGACAACGGTCTCTCTCCCTACTTTGCCTATGCCGAGTCGTTCGAGGTGTTGCCGGGGATCGATCCCAACACCAAGAGTTCCTACAAGCCGCTCCAGGGCAAGCTCTACGAGACCGGCGTGAAGTATGCGCCAGCCTTCCTCGATGGTTACATCAATCTGGCGCTGTTCGATCTGGCCCAGACCAACTCGCTGGTCTCTACCGGTTCCGGCCAGCAGACCCAGGCGGGTGAAGTGACTTCTCAGGGGATTGAGCTGGAGGGGAGCGTGCAGGCGACCGATGCGCTGCGTCTGACCGCTGCTTATACCTACACCGATGCCAAAACCAACGACACCGGCAGTGGCGATCGCCGTGCCAGCCTGATCCCGCGCCACATCGCCTCCTTCTGGGGCAACTACAAGGTGCAGCAAGGGGTGGCTTCCGGTCTGGAGCTGGGTACCGGTGTGCGTTATATCGGTTCCAGCGTGGGTATTGGCGCCGTGAATGCGGACTACACCCCCATCTACGGCTCTGCCGAGGTGCCAGCCCATACCGTGTGGGATGCGATGATCGGGTATGACTTTGCCAAGAACTGGCGTGCCCAGCTCAACGTCAACAACCTGCTGGGTGAAACCTACGTGGCCAGTTGTGACTACTACTGCTACTACGGCGAGCCGCGCAGCGTAGTGGGCAGCATCAACTACCGCTGGTAATCGAAGTCGGGCGGGAATCAGACTCCCGCCCTTCTTTTCACTCGCAGTTGTTTTGATCTCTCTGGAATACCGGTCCGTTATGGAACTCTTGTCTCTGGTTTATCGCCAATATCGTTGGCCCTTTATCGCCATTACCCTGCTCAGTCTGCTCAGTGCCATCAGCGGGATTGGCGTCATTGCTTTTATCAATCAGTCTCTTATCGAATCTATAGGTGATCCGCTGCCGATCCTCGGTCAGCTGGTCGGCCTGATTGTGCTGCTGCTGGTGATCACGCTCGGATCTCAGCTGGCCCTGACCACCCTCGGTCACCATTTTGTCTACCGGTTGCGTGGCCGTCTGCTCAAGCAACTGCTGGATACCGATGTCGCCCGCATCCGTCAGATTGGTCAGGGGCCGCTGCTGGCCTCCCTCTCCAGCGATATCGGCCAGATCACCATCGCCTTCGTACGCCTGCCGGAGCTGGTACAGGGGCTGGTGCTCACGCTGGGTTCAGCCCTTTACCTCGGCTGGCTCTCTCCTGCGTTGCTCGGGGTGACCGCGCTCTGGGTCACCGTCACCATGGTGGTGGGCTGGTTGCTGGTGAACCGTGTTTATCGCCATCTCTCCCAAATGCGTCAGGCCGAAGATCGGCTCTATCAGAACTATCAGGCCATCATCGCCGGCAGCAAGGAGCTGGCGCTCAACCGCGAGCGGGCTCACTTTGTCTATCACCAGCTCTATGAGTTGAATGCCCGTGACTACCGCCAGCAGATCATCCGCGCCGACACCTATCACCTGAGCGCGGTGAACTGGTCGAATATCATGATGCTGGGGGCCATCGGTCTGGTCTTCTTTCTGGCCAACGGCCTTGGCTGGGCCAACACCAATGTGGCCGCCACCTTCGCCCTGACCCTGCTGTTCCTGCGTACCCCGCTGTTGCAGGGGATTGGCGCCCTGCCGACTCTGCTTGCCGCTCAGGTGGCGTTCGACAAGATCGCCGCCCTCAATCTGGCCGAGCCGGACGCGGACTTCCCGCAGCCACCCGCCATCCGCCCCTGGCAGCGTATCGAGCTGGAGCAGGTGAGCTTTCACTATCAGGGGGAGGGCGGCTTTGCCGTTGGCCCCATCGATCTGGTCATCGAAAAGGGGGAGCAGACATTCATCATAGGTGGCAACGGATCCGGCAAGTCGACGCTGGCCATGCTGCTGACCGGGCTCTATCAGCCGGTATCGGGCCGGATCCTACTGGATGGCGAGCCCGTCACCGATCGCAACGGCTATCTGGCGCTCTTCTCCGCCATCTTCACCGACTATCACCTGTTCCAGCACCTGCTGGGGCCGGAACCCAAGGATGAGCTGGTCGCCGAGTGGCTGGAGCGGTTGCAGATGAGCAGCAAGCTCACCATCGAGGATGGCTTTATCGCCGATATCGAGCTCTCTCAGGGGCAGCGCAAGCGGGTCGCCCTGCTGCTGGCGCTGGCCGAGCAGCGCGAGGTGATGCTGTTTGACGAGTGGGCCGCGGATCAGGATCCCCAGTTCCGCCGCATCTTCTATCAGCTGCTGTTGCCGCGCCTCAGGGAGATGGGCAAGACGGTGATTGCCATCAGCCACGACGATCACTACTTCCCGCTGGCCGATCGCCTGCTGGAGATGCGTCAGGGCCAGCTCACCGAACTGACCGGTGAACGGCGTGAGCAGGTCAGCCAGGATGCCGTCGCCCATCTGGATTGCGAGGTGCCGGCTTGATGCCGGCACCGATGAGGCTGGCGGCAAGCCAGCACAGGAATTGTTTATGTTCGAGATGAAATCAGCCAGCTTCACGGTCAATGACCGCACACTGCTGCACCCCACTGACCTGCGTTTTGAGCAGGGACAGGTCTATGGCCTCATCGGCCACAATGGTTCGGGTAAATCGACCCTGCTCAAGCTGCTGGCACGCCAGCAACCCCTCAGCGATGGCGAGATCCTGTTCGATGGCAAGCCGCTGCCCGACTGGGGCAACCGGGAGTTTGCCCGTCAGGTGGCCTATCTGCCCCAGCATCTGCCGAGCGCCGAGAACCTGCTCGGGCGGGAGCTGGTGGAGATGGGCCGCTACCCCTGGCGTGGCCTGCTGGGCCGGATGGGGGCGGAGGATCTCCGTCAGGTCGAGCGGGCCATCGCTCTGACTCATACCGAACGTTTTGCCGATCGGCTGGTGGATACCCTCTCCGGCGGCGAGCGGGGCCGGGTTTGGCTGGCGATGTTGCTGGCGCAGGAGAGCCGCTTCATCCTGCTGGACGAGCCGCTGGCCGCGCTGGATGTGGCCCATCAGGTGGAGGTGCTGACGCTGGTCAAGCAGTTGAGCCGTCAGCTAAACCTTGGGGTCATCATCGTTATTCACGACATCAATATGGCCTCCCGCTTCTGCGATCGGCTGGTGGCGCTCCACTCCGGCCGCTTGCTCACCCACGGCGAGCCTGAGGGGATCATGACCAGCGAGACCCTGCACGCCATCTATGGCATCCCGATGGAGGTCATTCGCCACCCGGCCCGTGATCACGCCATCGCCATCGTTTAGATAAGGCTTGTTATCTCGATGTTTTTATTCAATAAAATTGGCTGGTTCTGCTGCCTCTTGGCTCCGCTTATGTTGCAGGCCGAGCCAACGATGCCTGCCGCTGCAGAGCTCCCTCAAACCGATGCTGTGAAGTCGCCACCCCGTATTGCCACCGTCGACTGGACCATAGCCGAAACCCTGCTGGCACTCGGGGTGACTCCGCTGGCGGTGGGGGATGTTGGCCCCTATCAGGCCTGGGTCGGCGAGCCACGGCTACCCGCCGGAGTGGTGGATATCGGCCTGCGCACCCAGCCCAACCGCGAGCTGCTGGCGGAGCTCAAACCCGATCTAATCCTCATCTCGCCGCTGGCGGCCCCGCTGGCGCCAACCCTTTCCCGCATCGCGCCGGTGAGCACCATCGCCCTCTATGATGGGCAAACCGATCTGTGGCAGCGGCTGCACGAGGTGACCTTGACCCTCGCCCGTATGGTGGGCAAAACCGCCGAGGGCGAACAGCTGCTGGCCGGGCTGGATCGGGATCTGGCCAGCATGCAGGCTGAATTGCCTGCGGATCTGCCGCCCCTGCTGGTAGTGCAGTTTATCGATGAGCGCCATGTACGGGTGTTTGGTCGTCACAGCCTGTTTGATGCGGTGATGACGCGCCTCGGGCTGCGTAATAGTTGGCAGGAGCAGACCAATGACTGGGGTTTCTCGGTGGTCAGCATCGAGCAGTTCATGACCTTGCCCAATGCGCGGCTGGTGGTGGTCGATCCCATTCCGGTTGGGGTGAGCGAACGGCTGCAGGAGCCTGGGCTGTGGCAGCAGTTGCCGCTGGTACGGCAGGCGCCCGTGCTGCATCTGCCTGCGGTGTGGAGTTTTGGGGGCGTACTTGCCGCCCGCCGTTTCGCCGGTCTGCTCAGCGATGCATTGCTGCAAGATGCCGATCGCATGGAGGCTGGCCGATGAAGCGACTGCTCACATCGCCGCTGCTTCGGCCGGTCTCGATCCTGCTGGGGTTGACCCTCTCGCTCGCGTATTGGGAGCTGGCTCGCCAGCTGCCCGGTGCGCTCTGGTGGCAGAGCCTGTTTGCCCCCAATCTGGATGACGTCAGCCAAGCTGTGGTGCATTTCAGCTGGCTGCCCCGTTTGGCTGTCACCCTGCTGGCCGGGGCGGCGCTCGGGCTGGCGGGCACCCTGATGCAGCAGGTGTTGCGCAATCCGCTCGCGTCACCCTCCACCTTGGGGGTGGCCTCCGGCGCCCAACTGGCGCTGATGATGGTGACCCTGTTTGCCCCCTCCTGGTTGCTGCTGGGGCGGGAGTGGATCGCCATGGCTGGCGGTAGCCTTGCGATGGCACTGGTGTTTGCCCTGGCCTGGCGTCGCCAGCTCAATCCGGTGGTCATCGTCTTTGCCGGGCTGGTGATCAACCTCTATCTGGCGGCCATCAGCATGGGACTCTTGCTGTTCTTTCAGGAGGAGCTGAAAGGTTTGCTGGTGTGGGGCAGTGGCTCGCTAGTGCAGAACAGCTGGAGCGGGGTGAGTTACCTGTTGCCCCGCCTGCTGGCAGCCGCAGCGCTGGCCGCGGTGCTGGTACGCCCGCTGGCGGTGCTGGAGCTGGATGATGCCAGCGCCCGCAGTCTGGGGGTTTCTCTGCAGCATCTGCGTTTTGCCGGACTGGGGCTGGCGGTGTTTGTCACCGCCTGTGTGGTGAGTGTGGTGGGGCTGATCGGCTTTATCGGGCTGGCGGCGCCCGCCATGGTGCGGTTGCTCGGGATCCGCCAGCTCGGCCAGCGGCTGTTGTGGGCACCGATCCTCGGCGCCCTGCTGCTGGCCGCCACCGATCTGCTGCTGCAGAGCCTGAGCCGCTTCTGGCCGGTATTGATCCCCACCGGCGCCATGACCGCCCTGCTGGGTGCGCCGCTGCTGCTCTGGCTGATCCCGCGTCTTGGTATCAAGTCTGGTACACCGAAGGCAAACGCCGGCCTGCTGGTGGCCCGCCATCCGGCACCTGCTCGCCTTATCGGCCTGTTGCTGGTCGGGCTGCTGCTGGCAATGGTCGCCTCCCTGCTGTTTGGTCAGGGAATGACGGGCTGGAGCTGGCCGAGCTGGCTCCGCTGGCAGGCCCAGCTGGAGTGGCGGCTGCCGCGCGCGTTGGCGGCGGGAGCGGCTGGCGTGTTGCTGGCGTTGGCGGGAACCCTGTTGCAGCGGGTCAGCAACAACCCGATGGCGAGCCCGGAGCTGCTGGGGGTGAGCGGCGGCACCTTTATGGGGGTAGTAGCCACGGCGCTGTTGCTGCCTGCATTGCCCTTGCCGCTGATGCTGGCCGGTGGCCTGCTCGGTGCCTTCGGCTGCCTGTTGCTGCTGGTGGTGGTTAATCGCAAGCACGGCTTCCAGCCGGAGCGGATCCTGCTCTCAGGTATCGCTATCACGGCCCTGTTTGAGCCGCTGCAGGCTATCGCGCTGGCCAACGGCGACATGCGGGTGCAGCAACTGCTCTCCTGGATGTCCGGTTCCACCTATTATGTCACCTTGCCGGTGGCCTATGGGCTGGTGGGGCTGGCGCTGTTGATGCTGGCTGGCTGCCTGCTGGTGAGCCGCTGGCTCGATCTGCTACCGATGGGAACTGCGGTGGCGACCGCGCTAGGCATTCGCCTCAACCGTGCCCAGCTCGCCATCCTGCTGCTGGTGGCCGTGCTCACCGCCAGCGCCACCCTGGTAGTGGGGCCGCTCTCGTTCGTCGGTCTGCTGGCGCCGCACATGGCCAAGCTGATGGGGCTGGTGCGGGCACGCTGGCACCTGCTCGGGGCAGCCGCTTCCGGCGCCCTGTTGATGGTATCGGCGGACTGGGTCGGCCAGCAGATCCTCTTCCCGCAGGAGGTACCGGTTGGGCTGGTCTCCACCCTGTTAGGGGGCGCTTACTTCATGTGGTGTCTGCGCCGCCTCTAGGTGTGCGGACAAAAAACAGACAATAAAAAGCCCGGGACGAACCCGGGCTTTTTATTGTCTGTCGTGCGGCGTTACTTGCCGATGCAGAATGTAAATAATCTATTATTTTCAATATGTTAGTGGCTTTTCGGGGGGCCAATTGGGGTAAAAGTAACTAAAACAGCATATTGAGAGGCCGCTCACATCGTGCAGCGTTCCCACATAGTCCATTCTCGATCGTGCAGCCTTCCCATATGAATCAACGCGATGCTACAACACGCATTCAAAACCGCTTTTTAGGTGAGTTTTGAACATATTTTGAACCGACCATAGCACCGTCCGGTGCCTGGAAAGCCGCTTTTACTCTTCGAACCGTGCAAACTTCCCATAGGTGGTTTGGCTAACCGTGCAATCATCCCACATACCGTCAATTTAATCCCAGCCCTTTATCAGCCTGGCTGAGCGGGCTTTTAGGCCCTCTAGAATGGTGCTGCTGATGGCATCGGGGAAGCCCGCTGGCAATTGCTGGGTAACACGCTCAATAACATCATCAACGGAGTTGGCCAGTTCTGTCAGGATCTCTTCCATAGCAGAACGCTCAAATCCCACAGCTTTCGCCGTTTGGAAGAAATGACGCGGGAATATCTGCTCAATGGCGTATTTCTTTCCCTTGCTGCTTGCTAGGCCCATAGCGAGCTTGGCGTCCCTTCGGTTGAGGCCTCGGCCGCCAAACACTGGATAGACAGATAGGATGTCGTAAAAAGGGGTCAGGCGAAAACGCCCTTCCGGTTCAATAAAGACCGAGAAGTTCTTTGCATGGCCATCGGTGGCCGCCAGCAGCCAGAACAGGACCTGAGATTTCATGAACAGGTAGCGATCCTGTTCTGGTGTCGCAGAGCCCAGCAAGGTTTTCATGATGTCAGTGATCCCTGGTCCTCCATGACTCTCGTATTTCCGTGCTGACGGAACATTCAATACCTGACAGAAATCTTCTTGGGGAAGGCGCATGATCCAACTGCGATCGGCAGCGTAACGTCTGTCGAAGCGTTCCACAGCCAGTGCTTTGACCTGGCCAACCTGCATCATGAAGCAGTGAGGTACGGGTATACCAAACTCCTTGGCAATCAGAGTGCAGAGATATTCGTTTTCTACGCTCTGGGAGAGGTCTATCGAGTAGGAGTGGCTTTCAATCTTGCCAATAGGGAGTTTGATAATGTGGGTTGTCGGCGTTGCGTTGAGTGGCAAGTACCAACGGCCATCGAGAAAGAGCAGCGCTGTCTTTTCTTGCGCTCCGGCGATAGAGATCCGGAACTCCTCTTGCTCCCTGACCATCCCCAAAGGGATTCCTGATTTGTAGCTGGTCAGAATCTGCTCGAGCTCGCCATCGGAAAGTGCTTTGTAGTCGATTCGCCTGACATCTGGAACGTCGTGCCCTTCGGTAACCAGCTGTAATGCCCCTACGCTATCCTGGCCAATGCAACTGAGCAGATCGAAGGGCTGAGTTGATGCCGCTTGATAGCGTGCTACAACCCTGTTCCTCACCTCCGTATTATCTGGCAGCAGGTTGTCGAAGAAGTTATAGGCTTCATCGCCCCGGTAGGCCTGATGGCGCAATGGCATGGAAAGTGAGATGGGACGGCTGCCCGGTTGTGCCAGCCATGACTCATGGTACTGAAACTGATGGGCGCCGCTGGTAGTTTTGGTGAATGTGCCTACCCGATAGCCGTTCATGTAGACAGCCAGATTGGCCATTACCACTCCTCCTTCCAGCCCGATGCCGGACTCTCGGATGACTCATTGCGGGGTTTGATGTCCAGTGACAATTCGAGTGATGCGAGGATCTTGAACAGGGTTTCCAGCTTGGTGGACTCAGGATTGAGTTCGAAGCTGGAGACTGTGTCTTGCCTAATCCCCACTTTCTCGGCCACTTTGCCTTGAGAGAGCTTTTGAGAAAGCCTGGCATCCTTGATACAGGCGCTCAGCTGCTTGGCGCTGGTTACTTTCATGATTCGACAACCTGGTAGCGTGCCTTCTTCCAATTTACACGCTGTGACAGGTATATCAATGTTTACCTGTTATAGGAGGTAAATATAACTTACACGCTATAGCCGGTATTAAACATTAATCCCCTATAGCGGGTAAGAGAACGGTAAGCGGAGATATGACGTCGAAGTTTCAATCAATATGGGCAGCCAACCAGTCGAGACCTTGATCTGCAAACGTGAACAGCTGGTCGCTATAGCCTTGAGCAATGACGCTACGGATGATCTCGGGGTCAATATTCAGATAGTCGTGCACCAGCGCATTGCGAAGGCCAATAATCTTGCGCCAGCCGATTAAGGTGTCGGGGGATAGCTCACCACGCTGGGCCAGGATTTCGAATGCCTGATAGGCATCCTGTGGGGTATGACTTGCCAATGCTTTAGCCCAGTGCTTTGCCACGCCAATACACGCTTCGATAGACACTTGTAGAGTTCGCTCAGCTGCGCGGTACTCCAGATTGGAAAGCGCACGCAGCGCCAGAATAGCCCGTATCTCTGACAACTCGGCCTTATAGCGCGACAGGCTGATGCGTAAAGCTCCTATATAGGCGTTATCACTCATCTTTACTCCACTCCTCAGAATGATGTTTGCTGATATAGGCTTGGCGATGGTGATAACCAAGTTCCATCTGCGACATTATCCGCGCCTCCTCTTGCAAACGCCGCCCCTCATCACGGCTATAGAGAGGACGATTTGCATCTACTACCGCAAAAGCCAACGGAATCGGGGCCTGATTGATATCGACGACCGAAAGTTTCCCCTCTGCCAACCCCATGGCACGTTGCCACTCCAGCGCGAGCAGTTCAGGGCGCAAGCGGTTTTCCAGTGCAGTACCCAGTGGTCCACTCTGTTTGATTGGATCAAAGGCCACCGCCAGATCCCAGTCGCTGGCAGGACCTGCAGTCCCCTTGGCACGGGAGCCGTAAAGCCAAAGCACCTGCACCTGGGGGTTGCTGTTGGCTAGGGTAATCAGCTGGTGAATAACATCGCTGTCGGGTTTCATATTGGTACGGCCATTTGGTCGCTTGAGACAGAGTTCTGGTTAGTATGGTGCCACATGGTTGGGCTTTTGTACGTAACTTCCAGTAGCCTGCCGCGCTGCGCTTGGCTGCTGGCTTGTTCGGTGAGTCGAAAAGATGACTCACCTCAAAGCCCAGCTTCTGTAGATTTCCTCCTTTGGCATCCCATTCAGCAGATCAGGAATGGTGAGCAACGTCGCTTAAATACCCAAATACAACTCAAAAGCGACTTTGTGATGACGGATCACACTTAAAGTTTGTGCTGTCAGATCAAAAGGCTATCGAAAGGTTGTTTTTCGATCGTCATGTGGTGGTTCTAAAAAGGTATACCCCATAAAAACCACCTAATACCCTCTCGAAAATCATATCGAAACCACTTATATTGAACCAATGGTTAGGAACCACTTTAAACAGACTGATTGGAGGTTCAATGTTCATACGGGCGTATTTACGTGCATCGACTGTGGAACAGGATGCTGAGCGGGCACGAGAGCTGCTGATAGGTTTTGCTGCTGAGCATGGCCATCAGATTGCCAGTTTCTATGTAGAGAATGAGTCGGGGGCAACGCTGGACAGGCCTGAGCTTATGAGGCTGATCCGCGACGCTGCAGATCGTGACATTGTGCTGGTAGAGCAGATTGATCGTCTGGCCCGTCTCAATCAGACGGATTGGCAAACACTGAAGCAGTTGTTGGCCCAGAAACAGCTCTCCATCGTTTCTCCTGAGCTTCCGACTTCCTGGGTGGCATTACAGGGGGACAGCCGCTCCGAGTTCACCAGCGCCATCTTGCAGGCTGTAAATGGCATGTTGTTGGATATGCTCGCAGCAGTCGCTCGCAAAGACTACGAAGATCGCCGACGCAGGCAACAGCAGGGTATTGCTAAGGCTAGGGATGAGGGGAAATATCGCGGTCGCCAGAAAGATGAAAAGAAGCGTCAGCACATCGCACAGTTGTTGAGCACCGGACACAGCTACTCGGTGATCCAGGAAATGTTGGGCTGCTCCCGCCATCTGATTTCGTGCGTGGCAAAAGAGGTCCGTTCAGTAAAATAGCGGGTCATTTATCCGAGGCACCCATGCGACGCTTTTCGATATACAGCCACGCAGCAAAGGCGCCAAAGCCTATCAGGAATGAAAACAGGAGGATCAGGATGACGATGCTGTTCATGGTGATGGCCTCAGGTGTAGCGGATAAATGATGCAATCAGGTGATCGTGTGACCAAACTCCATATCACCATGGACTTCGCTCAGGGAAAAATCAACAACCAACTGAAAGTATTAAAGTTTGTCCGTTCGTGACAAATATGGCGGTGTGGAATCTCGCAGGATGTGGGGTCATGAAATGAGCCTTGTCATCCCCAGCCAATTCCCGTCCAGTTTCTTTCCACATAACTATCTATCTGGAAAAGTGGTGCGAATTTTCCACATAGTGGAATGCCAGTTCAGAACGAGTTATGTGGAATCCTGATCGAAGACTTCCTATCTATCTGGAAATTTCGTGCCGTTTTTCTCTCTGAAATATTGGTCATCTTGTTTGAAGGGATTATGGACCTTGGTGTGCTGGAATTGATGGGGGCAGATTCCTATCTATCTGGAATCTTGGCCTCTGCATTCAGCGAGAGCCAAACCGGCTGACTTGCTATGGGACTAACTCAAGCGATGCCCTTCAACAATCATTCACTACGACCTAGTTACGCCATTGCCAGACGTTTCCTTGACCCGAAGGCATGCCATCAAGAGCTGCACCCATGTTGCTTTATGAGTCTGAAATCAATAAAACCCGGCTGAATTTATGAGAGAATCTTGAGCAATATTGTCCCCCGACCGGAAGAGTGCTCATGGCCGAGATCAACAAAGCAACCCTCACCGAAGCCGACATCATCTCGAAATACCTGCTGCCTGCTATCAAGGCTGCGGGGTGGGATGACCTGACTCAGGTTCGCCAAGAGGTGAAGCTGCGGGATGGCAAGGTGGTGGTGCGCGGCCAGATGGCGGCACGCAAGAAGGTCAAATCGGCCGATATCGTGCTCTATCACAAGATGGGCTTGCCACTGGCGGTGATCGAGGCCAAAGCCAACAAGCATGAGATTGGCAAGGGGATGCAGCAGGGGCTCGATTATGCCCGTCTGTTGGATGTGCCGTTCGTGTTCGCCAGCAACGGCGATGGCTTCGTATTTCATGACAAGACCAATCCGGCCAAGCTGGAATCCGAGATCGCGCTGGAGGACTTCCCCAGCCCGGGCCTGCTTTGGGACAAACTCTGCACCTGGAAGGGTTACACTCAGGCACAGTTGCCTGTCATCAGTCAGGACTATTACTCCGATGGCAGCGGCAAATCTCCCCGCTATTACCAGCTGCAGGCCATCAACAAGACCGTAGAAGCCATCTCGAAAGATGAGGATCGGGTATTGCTGGTAATGGCCACCGGCACCGGCAAGACCTACACCGCATTCCAGATCATCTGGCGTTTGTGGAAGGCGGGCGCCAAGAAGCGCATCCTGTTTCTGGCCGATCGCAACATTCTGGTGGATCAGACCAAGATCAATGATTTTCAGCCCTTTGGCTCGGCCATGACCAAGGTCACCGGGCGCACGATCGACCCAGCCTATGAGATCCACCTTGCCCTCTATCAGGCGCTCACCGGGCCAGAAGAGTCACAGAAAGCCTTCAAGCAGGTCTCACCCGACTTCTTCGACCTGATCGTGGTGGATGAGTGCCATCGGGGCAGCGCCTCCGAAGACAGCGCCTGGCGCGAGATCCTCGAATACTTCTCATCGGCCACCCAGATTGGTCTCACCGCCACGCCCAAAGAGACCGAAACCGTCTCCAGCACCGATTACTTCGGTGACCCTGTTTATACCTACTCCCTCAAAGAGGGGATCGAAGATGGTTTTCTTGCCCCCTACAAGGTGGTGCGGGTCGATATCGATGTCGATCTGCAGGGGTGGCGTCCCACCAAAGGGCAGATGGACAAACAGGGCAACCTGATTGAAGACCGTATCTATAACCAGAAGGATTTCGACCGCACCCTGGTGATCGATGAGCGTACCCAGCTGGTGGCCGAAACCATCACCAACTACCTCAAGAAAACCGACCCGATGGCCAAGACCATCGTGTTCTGCAACGACATTGATCATGCCGACCGGATGCGACGGGTGCTGGCGAACCTTAACCCCGAGCAGATGCTGAAAGATGATCGGTATGTGATGAAAATCACCGGCGATGATGACCTTGGCAAAGCCCAGCTCGACAACTTCATCAACCCGAAAAAGCCCTATCCGGTCATCGCTACTACCTCCGAGCTGATGACCACCGGCGTCGATGCCAAAACCTGCAAGTTGGTGGTGCTGGACCAAAACATCCAGTCCATGACCAAGTTCAAACAGATCATCGGCCGTGGCACCCGTATCGACGACAAGTACGGCAAGCTCTGGTTCACCATTCTCGACTTCAAGAAGGCCACCGAGCTATTTGCCGATCCCCGTTTCGACGGTGAGCCGGAGCGCGTCATGGTGGTCAAACCCGCAGACATCAACAATCCGGATGAAGGCTTGGGCGATATCATCGATGGCGCCGATCCACTGCCTGCCGATGAACCCGGCGACCATGGCGATCCGTTTGCTCCCGGAGTCGATGAACAACCCGGCAGCTACACAAGCGGTAGTGATGGTGGCCAGAGTAGCGCTGGGGGCCAGGGCGCAGGCCCGCTGGGTGGCCCCGAGCCCGGGGTCAGCAAGTATTATGTCAACGGCGTGGCGGTCAGCGTCATCGCCGAGCGGGTGCAGTATTACGATGCCGATGGCAAGTTGGTGACCGAATCCTTCAAGGACTACACCAAGAAGACCCTGCTCAAAGAGTTTGCCACCCTCGATGCGTTCACCAAACGCTGGCAAGCCGCCGAACGCAAGCAAGCCATTATGGATGAATTGGCTCAGGCGGGCGTGCTGTGGGAGGTGTTGGAGCAGGAAGTTGGTAAGGAGCTCGACCCGTTCGACCTTATCTGCCACGTGGTATACGATCAGCCGCCACTGACCCGCCGCGAGCGGGCCAACAACGTCAAAAAGCGCAACTACTTCACCAAGTACAACGACACCGCCCAGCAGGTATTAACCCGCCTGCTCGACAAGTATGCCGATCAGGGTGTGACCGAGATTGAGACTAAGGATGCGCTAAAAGTCGCCCCCTTTACCGAGTTGGGTCGGCCGCTGGAGTTGGCCAAGAAGGGTTTTGGTGGCCCCAAACAGTTCGAGCAGGCCATCACCGAACTGGAACAAGAAATTTACCGTGAGCAGCAGAGCGCCTGACGACCTGACTGCTTCTGAACTACCATGCGGCCATTCCAATGATGGCCGCTTGTTTTATCGATACTCCTGACGCATTCGCCCCTGTATTCGTCACCATTTTTGTAAAAAGCAGAGAATCCCATGTCATCCATCAGCTCAGTCATCAAATCCATTCAGGACATCATGCGCAAGGACGCCGGTATTGACGGTGATGCCCAGCGCCTCGGCCAGCTCTCCTGGCTGCTGTTTTTGAAAGTGTTCGACGCCCAGGAAGAGGAGTTGGAGTTTGAGCAGGATAACTACCGCTGCCCCATCCCCGAGCGCTTCCTGTGGCGCAACTGGGCGGCCGATAGCGAAGGACTGACCGGTGATGCCCTGCTCGATTTCGTCAACAACGATCTGTTCGACAGCCTGAAAAACCAGCCTGCCAATATCGATCTCAACCCCCGTGGCTATGTGGTGAAAGAGGCGTTCAGCGATGCCTTCAACTACATGAAAAACGGCACCCTGCTCAAGCAGGTGATCAACAAGCTTAACGAGATCGACTTTACCGACAGCAGCGAGCGCCACCTGTTTGGCGATATCTACGAGCAGATCCTGCGCGACCTGCAAAGCGCCGGTAACGCGGGCGAGTTCTACACCCCACGCGCCGTCACCCGCTTTATGGTGAACCGCATAGACCCCAAGCTTGGCGAGCGGATCATGGACCCGGCCTGCGGTACCGGCGGCTTTCTTGCTTGCGCCTTCGATCATGTCAAAGAGCACTATGTCGAGACCTCAGCCGACCATCAGACCCTGCAGCAGCAGATCCTGGGGGTCGAGAAGAAGCAGCTGCCGCACCTCCTTTGCACCACCAATATGCTGCTGCACGGCATTGAGGTACCGGTGCAAATTCGCCACGGCAACACCCTCGACAAGCCGCTGTCGAGTTGGGACAGCGATATCGATGTGATCCTCACCAACCCGCCCTTTGGCGGCACCGAAGAGGATGGCATCGAGCAAAACTTCCCCGCCGATCTGCGCACCCGTGAAACTGCCGACCTGTTCCTGCAGCTCATCATTGAAGTTCTGAAAAAAGGCGGTCGCGCCGCCGTGGTGCTGCCCGATGGCACCCTGTTTGGCGAAGGGGTCAAAACCAAGATCAAGCAATTGCTCACCAGCGAGTGCAACCTGCACACCATAGTGCGACTGCCCAACGGCGTGTTTGCTCCCTATACCGGTATCAAGACCAATATCCTCTTCTTCACCAAGGGCCAGCCCACCAAGGATGTCTGGTTCTACGAGCACCCCTATCCGGCTGGGGTGAAGAGCTACAGCAAAACCAAGCCGATGAAGTTCGAGGAGTTTGAAGCCGAGATTGCCTGGTGGGGGGATGAGGCGGACGGCTTTGCTGCCCGGGTAGAGAACGAGCAAGCTTGGAAGATCGGTATCGATACCATTATCGAGCGTAACTTCAACCTCGATATTAAAAACCCCCATGTCGGCGAGCAAATAAGCCACGACCCTGACGAGCTGCTGGTTCGCTATGCCGCAGAGCAGGCTGAAATCCAGACCCTGCGTGACCAGCTAAAAGCCATTCTGGGCGACGCTTTGGGCAAAGGTGCGGCCAAGCAAGGGGAGCAGGCATAATGGCGGCGCTGAAAATAGAAAATCTGATTACCGACCACCTGGATCTCTGGAGTGCGGCGGTGCGCCCGAAAAGCAGTGCCGGACGCGGCAGCAATAGCAAGCTGGAGCTCACCGGCATCAAAATGCTGCGCGAGCTGATCCTGGAGCTGGCCGTGCGCGGCAAACTGGTGCCACAAGACCCCAGTGATGAACCGGCCTCCGTGCTGTTGGAACGAATTGCCGCCGAAAAGGCGCGGTTGGTGAAAGAAGGCAAGATAAAAAAGGCCAAATCGTTGCCGGAGATTGGTGAGGAAGAAAAGCTGTTTGAATTGCCGGAGGGATGGGAGTGGGCAAGACTTACTGATGTGTATGATGTGAGAGATGGTACTCATGACACACCAAGATATTGTGAGCAAGGTTACCCTTTAATTACAAGCAAAAACATATCAAGCGGTGTATTAGATTTTTCTGATGTGAAGTATATATCTGAGGATGACCACAAAAAAATATCTGAGCGTTCAGCAGTTGAAAAAAATGACATCCTGTTCGCAATGATTGGAAGCATAGGTAATCCTGTGCTTGTTAATACAAAGCGAGAGTTTAGCATCAAAAATGTTGCTCTCTTTAAATATTACTTAAGTGAGCTATCCTCACCTTCGTTTTTACTGCTGTTTCTACAGTTTGCAGAAAATATATTTCGTAAGGAAGCGTCTGGTGCGGTTCAGTCCTTCGTCTCTCTAGGAAATATCCGGAGTTTTGTTATGGCATTGCCTCCACTTCATGAGCAATTCCGTATCGTCGCCAAAGTCGATGAACTAATGGCTCTCTGCGACCAGCTGGATCAGCGCAGCGAATCACAGCTGGCGGCCCATCAGACGCTGGTGGAGACCCTGCTCGCCACGCTGACAGACTCCAGCGATGCCGACGAGTTGGCGCAAAACTGGGCGCGGCTAAGCACTCACTGTGATACCCTCTTTACCACTGAGGCCAGCATCGACGCCTTGAAACAGACCATCCTGCAGCTGGCGGTGATGGGCAAACTGGTGCCGCAAGACCCCAGCGATGAACCCGCCTCCGCCCTGCTGGAACGTATCGCCGCCAAAAAAGCGCAGCTGGTCAAAGAGAAGAAAATCAAAAAAGAGAAACCGCTGCCTGCGATTAGTGAAGACGAAAAGCCGTTTGAGTTACCGCAGGGATGGGAGTGGGCCAGACTTGGAAATATAGGAATTTGCTCAACGGGGAAAACACCTAGCACTGGAAACTCTGCCTTTTATGATGGTGAAATTCCTTTTATTGGGCCAGGACAAATAACTCCATCTGGTAAATTATTGGCAGCAGAAAAGTATCTTAGTGACGTAGGCTTGGAGCTCAGCTCTGAAGCAAACGCTGGGGATATCTTGATGGTGTGTATTGGTGGGTCTATAGGTAAGGCCACCATATGTGACAGGCAGATCGGTTTTAATCAACAGATAAACTCTATTAGACCAATCTTATGTGATTCATATTTCTTGTTGGCTGCAATGACTACAAAGGCCTTTACAAATCTCTTGTTAGAACGAGCGACTGGTTCTGCGACTCCGATTATCAATAGAAGTAAGTGGGAGGAAATCCCAATTCCGATATCACCATATCAAGAGCAACTTCGTATCATTTCCAGGGTTCATGAGTTAATGACTCTCTGCGACCAACTAAAATCCCGACTGCAAACCAGCTTGCAGACCCAGCTTGCTTTGGCCGAGTCGCTAGTGGAAGGAGCCCTTGCCTGATGCCCTACGCTCGCCCTTGGCTTAGCTATCAACAGCAACTGGATCAGCTGATTGGGCGCGGTATCACGGTCACCGACCGGGATGCCGCACTGAGCTATCTGGAGCGGATCGGCTATTACCGTTTAAGCGGCTATTGGTACCCATTTCGCCGCTTTGAGCCTGCGGCTGAGGTTGAAAGCAAACGGGAGACCAGGGCAACCGATCAGTTTTGCCCCGACACCCATCTGCTGGATGCGGTGGAGCTCTATCTGTTCGACAAGAAGCTGCGCCTGCTGGTAGTGGATGCGCTGGAGCGGATCGAGGTGGCGTTGCGGGTCGATCTTGCCTATCTCCTTGGCAAGCGAAATACCTTTGCTCACCTCGATCGCAGCTACTTCCACCCCAGCTTTATCCGGCAGCCCGCATTCAGGGGGAGTCACCAGAGCCGCTTTGAGGCGTGGATGGAGAAATACCGAGGGTTGGTAAAGCGTTCCAAAGAGGATTTTGTGCGCCACTACCATCAGCGCCATGGTGAGGAACTGCCGATTTGGGTGGCGGTGGAGGTATTTGATTTTGGCGCCATCTCGCAGTTGATCGGCATGATGAAGGTGTCAGATCAGCAGCATATCGCCAGCAAATACGGTCTGGACTGGCAGGTGTTTGCCAGCTGGATCTACGGCCTCAGTTACCTGCGCAATATCTGCGCCCATCATAGCCGCCTCTGGAACCGCAACGTAACGGCGCAGGTGAAGTTGCCCAAGCCCAGAGAGGTAGCGTGGTGCGATTTCCTGGCAAAAGACGATGAGCGGCTTGCCAAGCCATTCGTGTTGCTGGCCATCACACGGCATCTACTCAAGGTGATTTGCCCGAATACCCAGTGGCATCTGCGCCTGCGGGATCATCTGCTGACGTTCCCCACACAAAAGTCGGTGCGCAAGCTGGGGTTGGCAAATATGGGGTACATAGAGAACTGGCAGGAGTGGTGGTAAATCCACCAAATAAGAACCCCAGCGTAAGTTGCAAAGCAACCAAGAGGCCGGGGTCGTGTTGCGGATAAGACTATGTCCAGTCGACAGGATAGTCAAACTGTTTGTCTCAAATTGAGACAGAGAACCTGATGGTCTGGGACAGATAAAACGGTTTTTTCTGCATATCAGTGCTGATACTTTTTTGTTTTATGACAAGGAGTTGCGATGCTGCATGCCATTTTACGTAACAAAGCTGGCCGCATCGAGCGGGAAGGGGAGTCTCTGCGCTGGCGCGACCTGTTCAAAGGCAGTGAAGATCTGCTGACTGCTACCTTCTTTGGCCGTCTGCCCCACCTCTCGGACGGTGCTTTGGGTGCCGTGCTGCGCTTTCTACTCGGTGACAATCCGCTAGACCCGGCCACCTTTCAACGGCTGGAGCTGTGGCCAAAACTGACATCGCTGCAGGATCGCCGTTATGTCGAGCCCGATGTGCTGCTCCACTTTGGCGACGCGCTAGTGGTTATCGAGGTGAAGCCCTCGTTCGGTGGTGACCAGTATCGGGAGCAGTGGCTGGCGCAGGTCAATGCTGTGGTCAGTGAAGCCGAGTTTGATGACTATGAAGACCGACTCTATTACGTGGCACTTGGCAATATCCCTGTCGCTCCGCTGTCTCCCCCCGATCTGCCCGAACGCTTTATCCAGATGACCTTGCGTGAATGGGAGCCACTGCGCCGCTATCTGCAAACTGCCTCCGAGTTTGTTGAGGGTTGTCGACAGGACCGCGCCATTCGCGATGAGTGGCTGCAGGCGTTTGAGCTGTTTGGCATGGCCCCGGTGGTGCCTGAATGGGCGCCGTTGTTTGCCTACGCAGGGCAGCTGGATCTGGATTGCGGGGGGATGTCTGAGCGGGAAACGCCCCCACCGGCTGAGCCTACTGGTTGGGCTGCTCTGCTCGACTATGCCGGGACATTGCACCTATCTCGCCCCGATTTCTCTTTTTTGAATCACTGACTTTGGCTAAGGATGCCGTCATGCCACACGATCTTGAACAGGCCACCCAGCTGGTTACCCAACTGCAACAAGCCCACCGACTCGCCGCCGGTTTCTACCAGCGTATCCTCCCGCTGTTCGATCAGATCGCCAGCCAAGCACTGGACGCCGAGTTCTGGTATTGGGAGCCCAGCGAAAATAGCCGCCCCTGCCGCTCGGGAACCCGCCCATCCAGCAGCTGGGCATGGGACTATCTGCCACTGTTTGCTTCTACCCATTGTTACCGTGATTGGGGTGGCGATACTGCCGAAAAGAACGATATCACTCTGGCTTTCCGCCTTTACATTGATAGCGATTTTCGCCATACCTCAGTGCTGCGGGCAGGGGTAAAAGGCCAGCCAGACCCTCTGCAACTTGATGGCCAAGCCATTGTTGAAGTGAGTCTGTTCCGTTGTCTGGAAGATAGCGACAAGCATTTCGATGAGCTGTGGCGCCCGGTGCCTTGGCCCCTTCATCAACCGGATTGGAAGCAAAGTGAGGAGTGCGGCCAGCTCGCCTTGTGCTCCAACCATGTGCCGCTCGCTCAGCTGCTTGCTGACCCTGATAGCGTTGTCCGTTGGATCAAAGAGATGAGCCATCGTTGAGCCTGTGGTTGGTTTGGGATAGCCAACCTGGTAGAGCCAGATGGCTTTACTGGCGGTTTCTCGCCAAAACTTCACATGTGAAAATTTTCCAGAAAGCGCTGTAAGTGCCCATTTTGGGCACTTACAGCGCTCTGGATTTCGTTAGGTCCTCGGTACGCTTTGCATGTTGATGTTTGTTACAGGGAGATCATCTGCATGCGTGAGCAAAATCCGTCAGTTTACAGCGATCCTAACGGGTCAATTCTGAAAGAGCTTTATGAGCTTAAGCAGCTGGTAATCCAGCAAGGACTGGCGCAAAAAGAGGTGCTTTCTGCCGAGGAGTGTGCCGAGTTGCTGGGGGTTTCTGTCAGCTATGTGTACCGGCTGACCAGTGAAAAGCGTCTGCCGCATTACAAGCCACAAGGCAAAAAGATCTACTTTAAGCGCGTTGAGCTGCTGGACTGGCTGCTCTCCCACCGCATTTCACCGGACGCCGAACTCACTGAGCATGTAACCAAGCGTGTGCGGCAAGCTAGTCATGGGCGGTTGTGAGGCTGTTATGGAACGAGATCTCATAGCATCTCACTGGCCTCAGGATCTCCGGTCGGCTTTTGTTGAACCTCCGAAACCCCTCGATTTTGTCCTCCCGGGGCTGCCGGTGGGCTGCGTTGGTGCTTTGGTGTCACCGGGAGGAGTGGGCAAATCGATGTTGGCATTACAACTGGCAATGCAGATATCCGGTGGGCCAGATTGGATTGGGCTTGGCAATCTGAGCAGAGGGGCTGTGCTCTACCTGCCTGCCGAGGACCCTTGGCCTGTACTGCACCAGCGCTTGTTTGCCTTGGGCGGATATCTTGACGCTGAACTTCGTGCCAACGTTGAACGAGACCTTCGTCTTATACCGCTGCAGGGATCCAGTCCAAATGTGTTGGATAGCCACTGGTGGGAAGCGATTGCCATTTGGGCTGAGGGGGTCAGGTTGGTGGTTATCGATACACTGAGACGATTTCACGATGCTGACGAGAATGCAGCCTGTGCTATGACACTGGTGCTGGGTCAGTTGGAGCGGCTGGCCATGAGGCTGGGATGCGCTGTGTTGTTTGTACACCACACCAGCAAATCCGCAGTATTCCAAGAAGCTGGCGATCTACAGCAGGCAAGCCGAGGTTCGTCAGTTCTGGTGGATAACATCCGCTGGCAGGGCTATCTCGCTACTATGACCAAGAAAGAGGCGCTGCAGCTGGGTGTATCGGCAGAGCAGAGCCAGCTTTACGTGCGGTTTGGGGTAAGCAAGAGCAATTATGGACAGCCACTACCGGAGCGCTGGTTGGTGCGGGGGGATGGTGGCGTGCTGTACCCCGCTCCCGCCAGATTGGGCGTAACACGCCGAGCGGGAGGCAAACGTGTCTTGCTTTGAATTGACCCATGCTAGGCATGACCATATGCACTGTCTTGCTCCCGGGTTGTTTAGGGCGATCTCGCATGGCCAACGCCGCCGTGACAAGCTGGAAGTGATTTACCGTTTCGGTGGTGGCAATCAGATCGAGTTCTCCGGGCCTGAGCCGCTGGGTGCAGATGACCTCCGTGTGCTTCAGGGGTTGGTTGCCCTGGCTGGGCTTGAGTCGCAAAGTAACGAGATTGAGCCAGTTGCGGTGAGCGAAACTGGGACGATATTGCGAGATCTTCTGGATCTTCGTTGGGCTGCCAACCAGCAAAGGGTATTGGTGGTCAGAAGCAGCTTGCGCAAACTGGCCAAGGAGATTGGATACGCCAATCCGCGAGATACCAATACTGTACGTTGCTGTATTGAGCGATTGTGGAAGGTGTCGGTGATCGCAAAGGTGGCTGGCCAGCGTAGCGGCTTTCGCTTATTGGCGAACTATGTCAGTGACACTCAGACTGATGGGCTTTTTGTGGCGCTTAATCCCTTGCTGACCTACGCCATTATGGGTAATGGCCGCCATGTTCGTATCGACATGACAGAAGTTCGGCACTTGAATGGCAGCATCGCTCGGTTATTGCATCAGCGGCTATGTGCCTGGGTGGATTGTGGTCAGAAAAGGGCTGTGCAGTTAGACACCTTGGTCGCTTATGCCTTTCCCGATGAGGTCAGCATGGTCACCCATCGCAAGCGGCAATCACGAGTTCGTAAGGCATTGGATGAGTTGACTGCTTTGGGTTGGTCTATCTGCGAACATGCCAAGGGGCGGTTTACCATCGGCCGGCCTGCACTATCACGATAACGGTCACAAACTATCACGAAAGTGGTCACAAAGTTCACGATAACGGTCACAAGCCAATTCAGTGAAACCCAGTTACCGCTTGGGCTGCAGGGCGATCCTGAAATCTGATCTATATTATCTAAGATAATCTAGGCCAGCGCATGGTTGCGCTGGCCTATTTGTTGGCTCTTTCTGGCCATGGTCTCGTCGAAGGGGCTTCTATCACGCCAATACGTTGGGAAAATCGAGCATGGCATCTCTACGCCGTGATTCAAGGATGTCTGCATAGATCTCTGTGGTTCTCAGCTCACTGTGTCCCAGCAAGCGGGAGAGGGCATAGATATCGACGCCGCGGTTAAGCTGGATCACGGCGAAGGTATGACGTGCGCTGTGGAAGGTTACCTTCTTGGTTATACCCGCCAGCAACGCCCACCGGGTGAGCTCCATGTTGTGCCAAGCCGAGTACTTGAGGCCCTTGAAGATCCGCTCTGTTGCCTTGCCTGGGCGCCCCATCAGCTGCATCGCCATGTCATTCAAATCCAGGTATTGCAGGCCGCTGGTCTTTTTCTGGGTGAAGACGATACGGTAATGGCCATAGAAGGGCTCCAGCTCGGCCCAGGTCAGCTTGTGAATGTCGGACCAGCGCAAGCCAGTGCAACAAGAGAACAGAAAGGCGCGCTTAAGAACGTCGTAGCGGCACTCGGCTTGGGCTAGAGCTCGTACCTCGTCTTCGGTCAGGTAAACCCGTTTGTTCTTTTCCCCCTGGATAGCTTTGACACGTCGTACCGGATTATCCGGTAGCAGCCGTTCCTGCTCAGCCTGGTTCAGGGCTGCCCTTAACTTGTTGAAATAGGCACTCTGGGTGTTGCGGCTCAGTGGTGTGCCGCTTTTGGTGCGGGCCTTGTGCATCAGGTAATGCCGAAACCCCTCCAGGAACAGCTGATCTACTTCCTCGAAAGTCAGCTCCGGCAGCTTATGGTACTGGCGTAAATGCTTGAGGGCTGATATCCAGATGGAATGGTTGCTCTTGCTGCCTGCCGCTTTTTGGTCTGTAACCTCTTGGAAGTACTCGAAGAAGCTGGCCTTGTAGGCGTTCGAGAAATCCAGATGGTGTTTACCAGTCTCGTACTCGAAGAGTCGCTTGGCGCGGATAGCTTCGGCTGCTCGCTGGGTTTCTTTGTTGTGGAGCCGCTGTGCTGGGGTACGCGGCTTGTCGTACAGGAAGAGATCCAGGGTCTCTCTGCTGCGTTTGTGCTTGCGGATGCCCGTGGTTGGGTCAAAGTAGGAGCCGGCGTAGTAGGTTAAGCGCAGAGCGCGCTTGCCTTCGGCGTCCGGTGCGCGGTATTCGATGCTGATCTTCATAAGTGTCCCCCAAAAGTACCCCAAGAGGTTACTGTGGGGTACTCTCGGGGTAAATTCTCACGAAACAAGATCAGGCAAGAATAGCCAGTAAAAAACAAAGTCCAATATTTACAATGTCTTATGTTCTCACTGGCTGCTTTTTATTGCTGATTTTTCACCACATTACTTGCCGATGCAGAAGCTGGAGAAGATGCGGCCCAGCAGATCGTCGGAGCTGAATTCGCCGGTGATCTCGGATAGGGACTCCTGCGCGAGGCGCAGCTCTTCGGCCACCAGCTCGCCAGCCACGAACACTTCCAGCTGCTCCTTGGCCACCAGCAGGCGCTCGGCGGCGCGCTCCAGCGCATCCAGATGGCGGCGGCGGGCCATAAAGCCCCCTTCGGTGTTGCCCTGGAAGCCCATGCACTGTTTAAGGTGCTCGCGCAGGGCGGGCAGCCCCAGCTCGGTCTTGGCGGAGATGCGGTAGACGGCGTGGCCCTGCTCCTGGCTCGGTGCCAGATCCTCGCCGGTCAGGTCGGCCTTGTTGCGAATGACGGTGAGGCCGATGTTTTTTGGCAACCGATCAACAAATTCCGGCCAGATCTCCCGCGGGTCGATTGCGTCTGTGGTGGTGCCATCCACCATAAACAGCACCCGATCGGCCTGTTCAATCTCGGCCCAGGCACGCTCGATACCGATCTGCTCCACCTTGTCCTGGGTGTCGCGCAGACCCGCGGTGTCGATGATGTGCAGCGGCATGCCATCGAGATGGATGTGCTCGCGCAGCACGTCGCGGGTGGTGCCGGCAATCTCGGTGACGATGGCGGACTCGCGCCCGGCCAGGGCGTTGAGCAGGCTCGATTTGCCGGCGTTGGGACGACCGGCGATCACCACCTTCATCCCTTCCCGCAGCAGGGCGCCCTGTTTGGCCTCCCCGCGCACGTCGTCCAGTTCGGACATGATGCTGTAGAGGTCGCCCGCCACCTTGCCGTCGGAGAGGAAGTCGATCTCCTCGTCCGGGAAGTCGATGGCCGCTTCCACGTAGATGCGCAGCCGGATCAGGCTCTCCACCAGTTGCTGGATTTTGCTGGAGAACTGCCCCTGCAGGGAGTGCATGGCGCTGCGGGCGGCCTGTTCGCTGGAGGCTTCGATAAGGTCAGCAATGGCTTCGGCCTGGGCCAGATCCAGCTTGTCGTTGATGAAGGCGCGCTCGCTAAACTCGCCGGGGCGGGCAGGGCGGATGCCGTCGATTTTCAGAATGCGGCGGATCAGCATGTCCATGATGACGGGGCCGCCGTGGCCCTGTAGTTCCAGCACATCTTCGCCGGTGAAGCTGTTGGGCGCTTTGAACAGCAGGGCGATGCCCTGATCCAGTACCTGGCCTTGCTCATCCTTGAACGGCAGATATTCGGCGTAGCGCACCCGCGGGAGCTTGCCGAGCACTATCTCGGCGACCTGTTCGGCGGCGGGGCCGGAGACCCGGACTATGCCGACGCCACCACGGCCTGGCGCGGTGGCTTGGGCCACGATCGTATCTGTTGTCATCTTGCTTGGCTCGTTTGTTCGCTGATAGGAAAACGTAGTGGGAGACATTGTAATAAAAAAGGCGGCCCGAAGGCCGCCTCTTTTGTCATCACGGGAAGATTAGCTGCGCATCAGTTGCGAGTGTGCAGGCCTTTCTTCTCCAGCTGACGATAGATGATGGTCTGCTGGGTAATGGAGATGACGTTGCTCACCAGCCAGTACAGAGTCAGGCCAGCCGGGAACCAGAGGAACATGAAAGTGAAGATGATCGGCATGAACTGCATCACTTTCTGCTGCATCGGGTCGGTCACTGTGGTCGGGCTCATCTTCTGCAGATACCACATGGAGGCACCCATGAGGATTGGCAGCACGAAGAAGGGGTCCTTCACTGACAGGTCAGTGATCCACAGGGCAAACGGCGCGTGACGCAGTTCGACGGACTCCATCAGTGCCCAGTAAAGGGCGATGAAGATCGGCATCTGAACCAGGATCGGCAGGCAGCCACCCAGCGGGTTGACCTTCTCCTTCTTGTACAGCTCCATCATGCCCTGAGACATCTTCTGGCGGTCGTCGCCGAAGCGCTCGCGCAGGGCCGCAATCTTGGGTTGCAGCATGCGCATCTTGGCCATGGAGGTGTACTGGGCCTTGGTCAGCGGGAACATGATGCCGCGTACCAGCAGGGTCAGCATGATGATGGCCAGGCCCCAGTTCTGGACGAAACCGTGGAACACGGTCAGCAGCCAGTGCAGCGGTTGGGCGATGAACCACAGCCAGCCGTAGTCGACGGTCAGGTCGAGGTGGTTAGCCACCTTGGCCATCTGGTCTTGCAACTTGGGACCGACCCACAGCTTGCTGGTCACTTCGGCCTGTTGGCCGGCGGCCACGTCTACCAGCGGCGCCTTGTAACCGATGATGGCCTGGCCTTTACCAGGGATCACGCGGCTGTAGAAGCTGTTGGTATCGTCGGCATTCGGTGCCCAGGCAGAGACGAAGTAGTGTTGCAGCATGGCGACCCAACCACCCTTGGTGGTCTTGTTCAGGTCAGCATCTTTCATCTCGTCGAAGGTGTACTTCTTGTAGCGAGTCTCTTCGCTGGAGAAAGCACCACCACGGTAAGCACTGGCTACCATGGCATGACCTTCCTGATCCTTCGGTGTCGCTACGGTCTGCTTCAGCTGACCATAGAACTGCACCTGAACCGGCTCGGCAGATTTGTTGTCGATCTTGTAATCAACGCCAACGGCATAGTCGCCACGCTTGAGGATGAACTCCTTGGTGAAGACCACGCCCTTGCTGTCGGTCCAGGTCATCGGAACGACGACTTGATCCTGACCATCGGCCAGCTGATAGCTGGTCTGGGTGGCTTCATAGGTAGGACGACCTTCGGCCTGACTGTCCGGACCGTTGCGACCCACCAGACCGCTCTGGGCGATATAGAGGTGCTCTGGCTGGCTGGTCAGCAGCACGAACGGTTGGTCCTTGCCCTCTTCCAGTTTGTGAGACAGCAGTTCGGCAGACACGACGTCACCACCTTGGGTATCCAGGGTCAGCTTGAGCACGTCGGAGGAGACGGTGATCAGCTTGCGTGCGGCAGTCGCGTTGGCTTGCTCGGAAACCTGAGGAATATCACCGGTCTGACCGGCTTCAGGTACGAAATGTTCGGTTTGGGCCACGGTAGTCGGGGCCGGCTTCGGAGCCTTGTCGGACTCCCACTGTTGCCAGAGCAGAAAGCTCACGAACAGCAAACCGATCAGGAGTAGATTGCGTTGTGATTCCATAGTCTTCAGTTTCTTCGCTTTGGTTGCGGAACCGGGTCATAACCACCCTCGGATAAGGGATGGCATTTTAATAGACGTTTGCTAGCTAACCAAACGCCTTTTATGAAACCGTGAAGTCGGATGGCTTCTATCGCAAATTGGGAACAAGTTGGAGTAAAACGGCAGCGCGGCCCGAGCAGAGGGCTAATGATTAGCTGATACAGGCGTATCAGTTTGATAGCTACCCATTGCAACGGCGTGACAGAGTGCGCCATAGCTTTTCCAGTAACTTGAACAGTTCCTCGTTATCCATCTCTTTCACACCGGCTTTGGCGATCACCACGATGTCGATAGCGGGCAGCTGATGTTGTTTGAGGCGGAAACTTTCCCGGACCACCCGTTTGACACGGTTACGCCAGACGGCACGCTTGAGTGCTTTTTTAGGCACAGCGAGACCAAGACGAGAGTGTTCGAGTGAATTGGGGCAGGCGAGAAGCGTAATTTGCGGGGAAGCAGCCCGGACAGGCTCGGCGAAAACGCGTTTGAAGTGTTCGGGAGTTAACAGACGTAACTCCCGAGAGAAGGTGTGCTGGGTAGGCATTAAACTACCAGACGGGCACGACCCTTGGCACGACGAGCGGCCAGAACTTTACGACCGTTGGCAGTTGCCATGCGGGCGCGGAAACCGTGAGAGCGCTTGCGCTTCAGGTTGGACGGTTGAAAAGTACGTTTCATGATTCGATTCCGTATTTCTGTACAGTTTTGATTGTCACACTTAGCCGACGCGCCAGCTATAGCGTGTGACGACTAGCAAAAGAGGCCGAATTCTAAACAGAGTTCGGCTTTTAGTCAATCCGCCGTTCCCTCTCATCCTGCCATGGTCTTGAAAAGGCCACTGCCGAGCGTGAGGATCCAGAGGATCAAGGGCTCCGGATTATACTGGCAACCCGGGGTTAAACAAGGGATCCCTCAATAAAAAAAGGCGGCCAGGCCGCCAAAGAGAGAGCTATTTAAGGACTTTCCGCAAGAACTCCCGGGTACGGGGATCCTTGGGATCGACCAATATCTGATCCGGCGGGCCCTGCTCGACTATCCGCCCACCTTCCATGAAGATCACCCGATCGGCAACATCACGAGCAAATTCAATCTCATGGGTCACCACCACCATGGTCTGGTGCTGGCGGGCCAACTCTTTCATCAGTCCCAAAACCTCGTCGACCCACTCGGGATCGAGAGCCGAGGTGGGCTCATCAAACAGGATCACCTTGGAGTGGGCCGCCATGGCGCGGCCAATGCCGACCCGTTGCTGCTGGCCGCCGGAAAGGGAGGCCGGATAGGCATCCTGCTTGTCGGCGAGGCCAATGTCCTTGAGGATGCCGAGCGCTGTGGCGCGGGCCTCCGCTTTTGGCTGCTTCCAGACGGTGATCAGCCCTTCGGCGATGTTGTCGAGCGCCGTCTTGTTGGCAAACAGGGCGTAGTTCTGGAACACGAAGGAGGCCCGTTTGCGCAGCTCGATCGCCTGCTGTTCGCTGGCCTTGGCCAGATTGAGCTCGAGATCGTCGATGGCCAGGGTGCCCGCATCCGGGGTCTCCAGCAGGTTCAGGCAGCGCAACAGGGTCGACTTGCCGGTGCCGGAGGGGCCGATGATGACGACAATTTCCCCCTTTTTGACCTCCAGATCGATACCGTTGAGCACCTGATTGCCGTGATATGCCTTGGAGAGGCCGGTTAGCTTGATCATGAGAGCTCTCCTTTAATAGGCACGGTTGAGACGGACTTCCAGCAGATGCTGCAAGCGGGTGAAGAAGATCACCACCACCCAGTAGACCAGCGCCACCGCCATGAAGCTCTCGAAGAACTTGAAGGAGGAGGAGGCTTCCATCTGCGCCTTGCCCATGATCTCGGCCACCCCCAGGGTGAAGGCCAGCGAGGTGCTCTTGATCATGTCGATGAAGTAGTTCATCAGCGACGGGGTGGCAATACGTGCCGCCTGCGGCAGGATGATCCGCTGCATCGCCTGATAACGGCTCATGCCGATACTGAGCGCTGCTTCCATCTGGCTTTTATGAATGCCGAGGATGGCTGCGCGGATCGACTCTGCCATGTAGGCGGCGAAGTGCAGGGTCAGACCGACGATGGCGGCGGTAAAGGCATCCATCCCCACGAATATCGGGAATAGTTGCGGCAGTCCGTAGTAGAGCAGAAACAGCTGAACGAGCAGCGGTGTACCCCGAAAGAACGAGATATAGAGCATCGCCAGCCAGTGAATCGCGGGGACGCGAAACACCCGTACTATCGCCAGGGCCAGCGAGAGTACGAGTGCCAGTGCGAATCCCCACAGGGCCATCTCCATCGTGGTGCCCAGATATTTGAGCAGGATGGGAAACAGCCCCAGCGTGTATTCGAGGTCAAATTCCATCATTTATTTGTCGGTGATGTCGGAAGCGAACCATTTTTCGGAGATCTGACGCAGGGAGCCATCCTTGCGCATGGCGGTCAGGGCCTCGTCGACCTTCTTCAGCAGCGCCTGTTTCTCCGGGGTCTTCAGGAAGGGCAGGGCGTTCTCGATAGTCTCGAACGGTGCGCCAGCCTGTTGCAGCGGCAGCTTGGACTCCTTGATCAGCTGGGCGGTGGAGACGCGGTCCATCACGAAGGCGTCGATGCGACCCAGGGCGACATCCTGCTCGAAGGCGGAGTCATAGGTGCGGATATCGATCTTCTTGTTCGGGTCGTTCTTGCGCAGCAGCTCTTCGAAGTTGGAACCCAGGTTCACGGCAACGCTCTTGCCTTCCAGATCCTTGATGCCGTGGATGGTGCTGTTGCCCTTGCGCACCACGATCTGGGCGCCGTCATAGACGTAAGGCTGGGAGAAGTCGTACTTCGCCTTGCGCTCGTCGGTGATGGTGATCTGGTTGGAGATGGTGTCGATGCGACCAGTTTCCAGCATGCCGAACAGGCCGGAGAAGCTGGCCGTCACGAACTCGACCTTGTAGCCGGTGCGCTCGCCGATCTGGTTCCACATATCCACCTCAAAGCCTTGCAGCTTGTCCTGCTTGACGAAGGTGAACGGGAAATATTTGCCAGACATGCCGACCTTGATGGTCTCCTGGGCGATGGCCTGACCGGACAGGGTGGCGAGCAGCATGGCAGCGCCGGAAATCAGTTTGATGGATGTTTTCATGGTGTTTCTCTCTCTCAATGTCTTGTATTTGTAGTTGTAATAACTGGTTTGGCCCTGATGTTATTGGAATAAAATTTAAAAAATAAATGACATTTGGTTATATGAAATAACAGGAGAGAGGGACGGGATCCGTTAATTCAGGCAGTGGATCAAGCTGTGGGTAACTTTGGGGATGAAATCCGATCCAAAGGCGCTGGATCCTTGAAAGTCAAGGATCTTATTTGCCGGATCCACCGGGCGACGGCTGGAGATCCGGCGGCTAAAAACGTAGAATAGCCGGTCTTTAGTTAATCAATCGACAGGAGTTTAGAGTGACTGCTTCGCTATGGCAGCAGTGCCTTAACCGGCTGCAAGATGAGTTGCCCTCGGCAGAATTCAGCATGTGGATCCGGCCGCTTCAAGCGGAGTTGAGTGACAATACTCTGACCCTGTATGCACCGAATCGCTTTGTTCTGGACTGGGTACGAGATAAGTATCTCATCCGGGTTAACGGCATCATCAATGAACTCTATGGGGTCGACGGCCCCACCCTGCGTTTTGATATAGGCAATCGTCCCCATCCCGTCGCTGTCGCCAGAGCGCCAGTGCAGGGGGCCGCGCCTGTGAATAACTTGCAGAAGAGCTGGGAACGCAAGGCTGAAACCAAGCCAGAGCCGAACCACAAGAGCAACACCAACGTGAACTATACCTTCGAGAATTTCGTCGAGGGTAAGTCCAACCAGTTGGCGCGTGCGGCTGCCCGTCAGGTAGCGGACAATCCGGGTGGTGCTTACAACCCGCTGTTCCTCTATGGCGGCACCGGCCTGGGTAAAACCCACCTGTTGCACGCCGTTGGCAATGCCATCAAGGAGAGTAAAAAAGATGCCAAAGTCATCTATATGCACTCCGAGCGATTTGTTCAGGACATGGTGAAAGCGCTGCAAAATAACGCCATTGAAGAGTTCAAGCGTTACTACCGCAGCGTCGATGCCCTGCTCATCGATGATATCCAGTTCTTCGCCAACAAGGAGCGCTCCCAGGAGGAGTTCTTCCATACCTTCAATGCCTTGCTGGAAGGTAACCAGCAGATCATCCTGACCTCGGATCGCTATCCGAAGGAGATCAACGGTGTCGAGGATCGTCTCAAGTCCCGCTTCGGCTGGGGTCTGACCGTGGCGATCGAACCACCGGAGCTCGAGACCCGCGTCGCGATCCTGATGCGCAAGGCCGACGAGAACCAGGTTCATCTGCCGGACGAAGTGGCCTTCTTCATCGCCAAACGTCTGCGATCCAACGTCCGTGAACTGGAAGGCGCCCTCAACCGGGTGATCGCCAACGCCAACTTTACCGGTCGTGCCATCAACATCGATTTCGTGCGCGAAGCGCTGCGCGATCTGTTGGCACTGCAGGAGAAGCTGGTCACCATCGACAATATCCAGAAGACGGTGGCGGAGTACTACAAAATCAAACTGGCGGATCTGCTCTCCAAGCGGCGTTCCCGCTCCGTTGCCCGTCCGCGTCAGCTGGCGATGGCACTGGCCAAGGAGCTGACCAACCACAGTTTGCCGGAGATAGGTGATGCCTTTGGTGGCCGTGACCACACTACCGTTCTTCATGCCTGCCGCAAGATCGAGCAGCTGAAGGAGGAGAGTCACGACATCAAGGAGGACTATTCCAACCTGATCCGTACTCTTTCTTCCTGATAACGGAACGGAGTGGACAGATGCAGCGCGAATATTCCAACCTGATCCGAACCCTTTCCTCCTGATAACAACGGAGAGCACAGATGCAGCTCGAAATTAGCCGTGAGGCCCTGTTACGTCCTCTGCAACTGGTGTCCGGCGCCCTCGGCGGCCGACCGACCCTGCCGATCCTCGGCAACGTGCTGCTTGATGTCAGCAACGGTTTGCTGTCGCTGACCGGTACCGATCTCGAAGTAGAGATGATCGGTCAGGTCTATCTGAACGGGGCCAGTGAAGATGGCCGCACCACAGTACCGGCGCGCAAGCTGCTGGATATCTGCCGTGGTCTGCCGGAAGGCGCCGAGATCCGTCTCAATACCGAAGGTGAGCGCCTGATCATCCGGTCCGGTCGCTCCCGCTTCAACCTCTCGACCCTGCCAGCGACCGAGTATCCGAACATCGAGGATTGGGAATCCGTGCTCGAGTTCGATATCAGCCAGCTGGAGCTGAAGAAGCTGATCGATGCGACCCAGTTCTCCATGGCCAGCCAGGACGTGCGCTACTACCTGAACGGCATGCTGTTCGAGAGCGAAGGTCACGGTCTGCGTACCGTGGCGACCGACGGTCACCGTCTGGCCACCTGCCGCCGCGAGGTTGTCGGGGAATCGCTGCCCGATCATCAGGTTATCCTGCCCCGCAAGGGCGTGCTGGAGCTGGTGCGTTTGCTGGAAGCAGAAGACAAGCCGGTACGGCTGCAGATCGGTCGCAGCAACCTGCGTGCTGCGCTGGACGGCTTCATCTTCACCTCCAAGCTGGTGGATGGCCGCTTCCCGGACTGGCGCCGCGTCATTCCGCGCAACAGCGACAAGGCCCTGATCGCCGGCCGCGAGGATCTGCGTCAGGCGTTTGCCCGTGCCGCCATCCTCTCCAACGAGAAATTCCGTGGGGTGCGTCTCAATCTGCAGGAAAACCTGCTGCGCATCACCGCCAACAACCCGGAACAGGAAGAAGCCGAAGAGCTGCTTGACGTACAATATGCCGCTGGCGAGATGGAGATCGGCTTTAACGTCTCTTATGTGCTCGACGTGCTGAATACGTTAAAATGTGACCAAATTCGGATTAGCCTGAGCGATTCCATCAGCAGTGCCATTATTGAGGATTTTGAACATCAGGATGCTCAGTACGTGGTGATGCCGATGCGGATCTAGTCGTGTCCCTGGTCAAACTCCAGCTCAGCGACTTTCGCAATATCCAGCAAGCCAGTCTCAAGCTGTCGCCCGGCCTCAACATTCTGGTCGGGTGCAATGGCAGCGGCAAGACCAGCGTGCTGGAAGCCATTCACTACCTTGGTCTGGGGCGCTCCTTTCGCACTCATTTGACCGGGCGGGTCATCCGCCAGGGGGAGCGGGCGTTTACCCTGTTTGCCCAGTGCGAACTGGAGGGGCGTCAGGTCCCGATCGGTCTTGCCAAAGACAAGAGTGGCGAGACCCAGCTCAAGATTGCCGGGGCGCAGGCCCAGCGGCTGGCCGATTTGGCGGAGCTGTTGCCGGTGCAGTTGATCCATCCCGATGGTTTCAACCTGCTGACGGGCGGGCCTCAGGCTCGCCGCGCCTGGCTCGATTGGGGCGTTTTCCATCAGGAGCCGACCTTCTTTGCACTGTGGGGGCGAGTGCGGCGGCTGCTGAAACAGCGCAATGCGCTGCTGCGTCAGAGCACCCAATATCGCCAGTTGGCGTTCTGGGATCAGGAGCTGGTGCGGCTCGGGGGTGAGCTGGCCGAGTTTCGCGCCAGTTATTGTCAGGCCATTACGCCCCTGATCAAGGAGATGACGGCGGATTTTCTGCCGGAATTCGATATCAGTCTCGGCTTTTACCGGGGCTGGGAGAAAGATACTCCCCTCGGCGATCTGCTGGAGGCGGGGTTTGAGCGGGATCGGGCGCTGGGCTATACCGGTGTCGGTCCACAGAAAGCCGATGTGCGCCTCAAGGCGAACGGGGTCCCCGCTCAGGATATTTTGTCCCGGGGTCAGCTGAAGTTGCTGGTCTGCGCCATGCGACTGGCCCAAGGGCTCTATTTGAATCAACATAGCAGCCGTGGCTGTATTTTTTTAATTGACGATTTTGCCTCTGAACTGGATGTCGACAAGCGCCGCTTGCTGGCCGCAAGGCTGAAGCAGTGTGCGTCCCAGGTGTTTATCACCGCCATCGACACTGGTCAGCTCGCAGACATGATGGATGCGAATGACTGCAAGTTGTTCCACGTGGAACAGGGTAAAATCTCCGAAACGTTAGAGAAGGCAGAGAGTAAGCTATGAGTGAAAATACTTACGACTCCTCGAATATCAAGGTGCTGAAGGGCCTGGATGCGGTCCGCAAGCGCCCGGGGATGTATATCGGCGATACGGATGATGGCTCGGGTCTGCACCACATGGTGTTCGAAGTCGTCGATAACTCCATTGACGAGGCGCTCGCTGGCTACTGCTCCGATATTCTGGTCAAGATCCATTCCGACGGTTCTGTTTCTGTGCGTGACAACGGCCGGGGTATCCCGGTAGACATGCACGAGGAGGAGGGCCGCTCCGCCGCAGAGGTCATCATGACCGTGCTGCACGCTGGCGGTAAGTTTGATGACAACTCCTACAAGGTATCCGGCGGCCTGCACGGCGTGGGTGTCTCGGTAGTTAACGCCCTCTCTGACAAGCTGCTGCTGACCATTCGTCGTAACGGCCACGTCTACGAGCAGACCTATCATCTGGGGGAGCCGCAAGCGCCGCTCAAGCAGATTGGCGACAGCACCGGCACCGGTACCGAGGTTCGCTTCTGGCCGAGCCCGACTATCTTTACCGATACCCTGTATCACTACGAGATCCTGGCCAAGCGCCTGCGTGAGCTCTCCTTCCTCAACTCCGGTGTTTCCATTCGTCTGCTGGACGAGCGTGATGGCCGCGAGGCGCATTTCTGCTATGAGGGTGGTATCAAGGCGTTCGTTGAATACCTGAACCAGAACAAAACCCCGATCCACCCGAAGGTGTTCCATTTCACTACCGAGCAGGATGGCATCGGCGTTGAAGTGGCGATGCAGTGGAACGACGCCTATCAGGAAGGGGTCTACTGCTTCACCAACAACATCCCGCAGCGGGATGGTGGTACTCACCTGGTTGGTTTCCGTACCGCGCTGACCCGTACTCTGAACTCCTACATGGACAAAGAGGACTACAGCAAGAAGGCCAAGTCTGCCGCCAGTGGCGACGACGTTCGTGAAGGTCTGATTGCCGTTATCTCCGTCAAGGTGCCGGATCCCAAGTTCTCCTCCCAGACCAAAGACAAGCTGGTCTCTTCCGAAGTGAAGACCGCCGTTGAACAGGCGATGGGTGAGAAGCTGGCCGACTTCCTGCTGGAAAACCCGGGCGATGCCAAGATCGTGGTCAACAAGATCATCGATGCGGCCCGTGCCCGTGAAGCGGCCCGCAAGGCTCGCGAACTGACTCGCCGCAAAGGCGCGCTGGATATCGCCGGTCTGCCCGGCAAGCTGGCTGACTGTCAGGAAAAAGACCCGGCGCTGTCCGAACTCTACATAGTGGAAGGGGACTCTGCTGGCGGTTCCGCCAAGCAGGGTCGCAACCGTAAGAACCAGGCCATCCTGCCGCTCAAGGGCAAGATCCTGAACGTAGAGAAGGCCCGTTTCGACAAGATGATCTCCTCGCAAGAGGTGGGCACCCTGATCACCGCACTGGGCTGCGGTATCGGTCGCGACGAGTACAACCCGGACAAGCTGCGCTACCACAACATCATCATCATGACCGATGCGGACGTCGATGGTGCGCACATCCGTACCCTGCTGCTGACCTTCTTCTATCGTCAGATGCCGGAAATCATCGAACGTGGCTACGTCTACATCGCCCAGCCGCCGCTCTACAAGGTGAAGAAGGGCAAGCAGGAGCAGTATCTGAAAGACGAAGATGCGCTGCTGCAGTACCAGACCGCCATGGCGCTGGATGGTGCAACCCTGCACGTCAACGAATCTGCTCCGGCCATCGGTGGCGAGGCGCTGGAGCGTCTGGTCAATCAGCACCGTGCCGTGTCTCACCTGATCACCCGCATGTCCCGCCGCGCGCCGGATGCCGTCCTGACCCAGCTGATCTATCAGCCGGAGCTGAACGAAGCGCTGCTGGCCTGCGAGAGCGATCTGCTGGCCTGGTGTCAGGGTATGGAAGCCGTGCTCAACGAGAGCAACCACGGTATCCAGTACCAGATCCAGGTTCGTCGTGACGAAGAGCGCAGCCTGTACGTGCCGCACGCCGTGGTACGTCAGCACGGTGTCGACCGCGAATACCCGCTCAGCTACGACTTCCTGCAATCCTCCGAGTACCGTCAACTGGTCTCGCTGGGCAAGGAGATCGCCAACCTGATCGAGGAAGGTGGTTACATCAAGCGTGGCGAGAAGGTCAAACCGGTTGCCAGCTTCGTGGAAGCGGTCGACTGGCTGATGAGCGAAGGCAAGCGTGGCATCTACATCCAGCGCTATAAAGGGCTGGGTGAGATGAACCCGGACCAGCTGTGGGAAACTACTATGGATCCGGAAGCCCGTCGCATGCTGCGCGTCACCATCGACGACGCCGTCGGTGCTGACCAGCTCTTCTCCACCCTGATGGGTGATGCCGTTGAGCCCCGTCGTGACTTTATCGAGACTAACGCCCTGCGCGTGGCCAACCTCGACGTCTAATCGACGCAGTCAGACAGCAAAAAGCCGCTCCTTGTGAGCGGCTTTTTTACATCTGCAATCTGCCCGATCAGAGCAGTTTGCTCATGATGACCAGATTGTGGGGGGGCTCGGTGCCATCGCTAGCCATGCGGTGACGCAAGGCTGGCACTATGTGGTGAATGGTCTGGAAGCCCAGTTTGGTATAGAAGGGCTCGGCGGTCTGGGTACCGAGATTGACCTCGCAAACCCCTTGCCGGGTCAGGTACTCCAGCACAGCATTGGCGAGCCGAGTGCCGCTTCCCGTGGGTTGTCCCGGTCGGATCACCACTGTGCCGATATAGGCGTAACGTCGCTCATCCTGGTTCCAGATTGATCCTGACATGCCACCCTGCAATTCACCATTTTCATCGCGCAGCATCAACACAAAGGTTGGCCGGATCTTGGGATCCTGCTCGTTGACGGCCTCGATATAGAGCGTCTTGCCTGCCACATGAGTGCCAGATTGCATCCTGAAGATCGCCGTATGGTCGGGGCCTGCGGGCATATGAACCGCTTCATGCCGATAACCGTGATCGACAAGCGGGGCCTGTACCTGAGGATAAGTGGTGAGTATCACCACCTCATTGATGAGATGACCCTGTTGCTGCTGCGCCGCGATCAGTTGCGCCAGATAATCGAGCGGTGCATTGAGAAAACGGGTTTCCGGGTAGTGGACGATGACGTTTGGATTGAAACCAAACTCCTGTTCACGCAGTTGCAGCAGGGCAAATAGCGCCAGCTGTCGCTCGCTCAGTTCATCGGGGGGGCTGTTGTCCGGCTGGAACAGTTCGAGCGGGTTATGTCGAGTGGTCATTGTTTCTCCAGAGAGTAAGGCGCGGGGATGATAGCACAGACAATGTAGTCAGCCTCCCGACGTTCCACGTGAAACACTTGCAGGAAAAACTTAAGTGGATGCTAGGTTGGTTGGTCAGCTAGCCGGTGGTCGTGCAACTGCGGGCATCATCAGGAGTTATGGCCGCGAAAAGAGCGTCGCCACTCGCTGGGGGAGATGGCAAAGCGGGCGCGGAAGTGATTGCGCAGGGAAGTGGCACTCTTGAAGCCGACCAGTTCGGCGATGCGGTCGATGGAATGGCCGCTTACCTCCAGCAGCTCCTGACTGCGCCTGAGCCGCTCCGCCAATAGCCATTCACCCACCGAGAGACCGGTAGCCTGATGAAAACGGCGGGTAAAGGTGCGTCGGCTCATCAGGGTGTGGGCCGCCAGAGAATCCAGGGTATGGGGTTCGGCCAGATGGGCACGCAGGTGATCGAGCAACTGGTTCATCCGGACATCGCGGGTGGAGGTGGGCACCGGCTGCTCGATAAACTGGGCCTGACCCCCTTCGCGGTGGGGCGGGATCACCAGTCGCCGTGCCACCTTGTTGGCGATGGCCGAGCCGTGGTACTGACGCACCAGATAGAGGCAGCAGTCCAGTCCGGCGGCGGTGCCTGCCGAGGTGACCAGCCCATCGTCATCCACGTAGAGGGCATTGGTATCGAGCTGCACGCAGGGAAAGCGGCGGCAGAAATCCTGTTCGTACTCCCAGTGGGTCGATGCCTTGCGACCATTGAGCAGTCCGGCATAGGCGAGCACATAGGTGCCGAGACAGAGCCCGACCAGCCGGGCACCTCTGGCTCTGGCGGCGATCAGGGCATCGAGCAGCGCCGCCGGTGGCCGTGCTGCCGGGTCGTGCCAGAAGGGGATAACGATGATCTCCGCCTCGGCCAGCACCTCCAGCCCATAGGAGGCCTGAATGGTGAAGCCTTGTGCCGAGTGTGCGTGGCGGTTGCCATCGCCGCAGCAGATCTTGAGCTCGAACAGCGGCTGGCCCGGCAGAATATCGCCGAAGATGAGGCAGGGGACGGCGCAGTGAAAAGGGCTGAAGTGATCAAAGGTAACCACGGCAACGATCGGGGTGGTCATGGTGTTGGCTCCTCTCTGCGCGCAGACCTCTCATCATAAGCGTTCTGCAGTGAAAGCCGAAGGGCCATGCGCGCTGTTCGGCATGGCCCAGTCAGTTACAGCGAGAGAGCCTCGCCATCCGCCGGTATCCGCACCCGATCCGTCATGCCCCATACCGCCAGATAGTCGCGCAGCTCCTGGCGTGACAGCACTGCGTGGTTGACCGCCTCCATATGGCTGGCGATCAGCGTGGCTTGCGGTGCGGCCTGATAAACGGCGGCGACATCCTCCTTGCCCATGATGATGGAACCGAGCCCGGGCACCTGTGCATCGCCACAGTTGAGGATGATGACCTCGGGTTGATGCTGTTGCAGGGCTTGCTCGACCCGGGGATGCCAGATGGTATCACCGGCCAGATAGAGGCACTGTTCATCGGGGTGGGAGAAGACCACGCCGCACACTTCTCCCATGCGCTCGCCCAGTACCGCCATCAACTGGTCGCTGCCGTGCTGGCCACCGGTCTGCTGCAGGCGAATGCCGGCAAACTCGGGCTGGTCGCTCAGCAGGCGCACATCCTCAAAGCCACTGGCACGAATGGCATCGGCATCTTTCTGATGTTGCACCAAGAGCGGCAGATGTTTGGGGATCAGGGCTCTGGCGGCGTCATCCCAGTGGTCGGGATGGTCGTGGGTGACAATAACGGCGTCCACATCGACCAGCGCATCGATCGGCAGTGGCAGCTCGACCAGCGGATTGCGCAGCTGGCTGTTGGCGGTGCCCTCAAAGCCGGGGAAGGCACCCTTGGCCGAGAGCATGGGGTCGATCAGAAAGCGGGTGCCAGCATAGTCGAGCAGCAGGGTGGCGTTGCGAACCTGGGTAATCTTCATGGGAGACTCCATATTGGCTGGTGGATATGCAACCCATTATGGGGGGCGGAGCGAGTTGCCATCAGTGGCCCACGGGTCGATTATCAGCATAATCGGGCCAACAGGTTGATGTGCCAAAGGTAGGCACGGCCATTTAAAAAATTTGAAAAAATCCCCTTGAAAGGAAAAAGTGAGCCCCTATATAGGTAACAAGGCCGGAACGCTCGGCAGAGGTTTCGACCAGGCGCCCGTCCAGAAGGAGGGCAAACAATCCGTTATCGCTCACAAGAGGGTAATACTATGCGTTCTATCGACTTTTCTCCGCTCTATCGTTCTGCCATCGGTTTCGATCGTCTGGCCAATCTCATCGAATCTGCGGCCAGCAATGGCAATGCCGGTTATCCCCCCTACAACATCGAGCAACTGGGTGACAACGACTACCGCATCAGCATGGCGGTGGCGGGCTTTACCCAGGAAGAGCTGGAGCTGAGCTTCCAGGAAAATCTGCTGACGGTGAAGGGCAACAAGCAGGCCGACACCGGGCGCAACTATCTCTATCAGGGGATCGCCGAACGTGGTTTCGAGCGCCGCTTCCAGCTGGCCGACTATGTGCGGGTGAAAGGGGCCGATCTGAAAAACGGCTTGTTGCACATCGAGCTGGTGCGTGAAGTGCCCGAGGCGATGAAGCCGCGCAAGATTGAGATCAACGGCTGATAGCCTGAATTCACTGAAATTTTAAAATTTCCCGGGTGCCGATGACGGGCCTGTGGAGAGTTGAACCTGTTGCTTATTAGAAGGATAGGATTATGCGTAACCTCGATTTTTCTCATCTCTATTCCAATGCCGTCGGCTTCGAGCGGATGGCCCGTGAGCTGGAAGGTCTGTTCGATCAGAAGACCGCCGCTTACCCCCCGTACAACATTGAGAAGCGCGATCAGGATGGCTATCGCATCACGGTCGCCGTGGCTGGTTACGAGCGCGAAGAGCTGGAGCTGGAGACCGAAAACGGCACTCTCAAGGTGAAGGGGCGCAAAGGGGCTGCGGCCGGTGAGCGCCAGTTCCTCCATCAGGGGATTGCCGAACGTGACTTTGAGCTCGCCTTCAAGCTGAGCCAGCACGTGGAGGTGCAGGGCGCCAAGCTGGAGCATGGTCTGCTGACCATCGACCTGGCCCGCGAACTGCCGGAGGCGCTCAAGCCCCGCGCTATCCCCATCGGTAAACCCGACCAGCTGGCGCTGCCCGGTTAAGCAAACCGGATCGCGATAAACGACAAAGGCCTGCATCTGCAGGCCTTTCTGTTTTTGCATCGCCGAACTGGATTAGCTGGCGTAGAGGCGGTTGATCTCCTCTGCCAGAATGGCGATGCCACGGCGCACCAGCTCCTCGCTCTGGGAGTAGTTAAGGCGGATGCACTCCTGACTGTGGCGCCACTCGGGGTCGTCGATGCCGGGGAAGAAGTAGTGACCCGGCACAATCAGCAGGTTCTTCGCCTTCAGTCGCTCGTAAAGCTCCTGACAGTGGATCGGCAAGCCTTCAAACCAGAGCCAGAGGAAGAGGGCCCCTTCCGGCTTGTGGATATGGAAGCGCGGGTCGGGGATCGCTTCGCGCAGCAGCTGCACCGCCAGCTCCACCTTCTGCTGATAGAAGGGTTTCACTACCTGTTCGCTGAGGGCGATGATCTCGCCGCTCTCGATCATCGGGATGGTGATGGCGGGGCCCAGACTGCCCGGCGCCAGATTGATGATGCCGCTCAGGTTGGTGATGGCCTGAATGATCTTCTCGTCAGCGATGACGATGCCGCAGCGGGTGCCCGGCAAGCCGAGCTTGGAGAGGCTCATGCAGAGGATGGTGTTGGCGTTCCAGAACGGCTTGGCTTCGCTGAAGATGATGCCCGGGAAGGGGACGCCGTAGGCGTTGTCGATCAGCAGCGGGATTCCCTTGTCGCGGGCGATCTGGTCGAGGTGTTCGATCTCTTCGTCGGTCAACACGTTACCGGTGGGATTGGTCGGGCGGGAGACACAGATCACCCCGATATCGTCACCCACCTGCAGGCTCTCGAAATCCACATGGTACTTGAACTGGCCATCGGGCAGCTTCTCGATGGTGGGCTTGTAGGCCACGAAGTAGTCGTCGGCCAGCGCCGAGTCGGCATAGCCGATGTATTCGGGGGCGAGCGGGAACAGCACCTTCTTCTTGCGGCCATCGGCAAATTCGCCGGCCAGCAGGTTGAAGAGGTAGAAGAAGGCATTCTGGCTGCCGTTGGTCAGGGCGATATTGCGAGCCGAGATATCCCACCCCAGCTCCTTGCTGAGCAGGGCTGCCAGCGCTTTGGTGAACCTGTCTTTGCCCTGTGGGCCGTCGTAGTTGGCCATCGCTTTGACCAGCTCGCCGTTGTCGAGCAGGCTCTTGGCCTCGGCCTGAAAGCGTTCCAGCATGGCGGGGATGGGGGCCGGATTGCCGCCACCCAGCATGATGGCGTCCGGATTGGTCAGCCCCTGATTGAGGTCATCCATGAGTTGGGTAATACCGGCGTGGCGAGTGAACTTCTCGCCGAACAAGGAAAATTCCATTCAGTGACAGATCCAGATTTGAGTTACGGGGATGTAGCACCATAGCTCAGTTTAAAAGCGGGTGTCGATCAAAAAGATGGGACGTTCCACGTGGAACATGGTGCAAAAATCAAGCGTGGTTAAAAGCACCAACAGTTGGTTTAAAAATGACCGAGCGGAATGCATTTTGCGACTCAATTTGGTATCGCAAGATGGTTAATTTAAACAAAATCATCATGTTATGAATTGCATGAGGATTGGCACAACTATTGGAATAGCTATCTGGTCATCTCAACCATACCGGAGCAAACCAGATGAAAAGCCTGATCGCTACCCTGATTGTGAGTGCCCTGAGCCTGAACGTGATGGCCAACGAAAACCCGCGGCCCGAGCTGGAGAGTGCCCGGCTGGAGCAAGATGTGCAGAGCGAGTTGCAACAGGCATCCCATGCCGTGGTGCAGGATGCGCTGCACAATCTCAAACCGCTGGCGCTGGATACCCTGGTGGTGGAGGCGAGTCAGGCAGTGGCGACTCACCCCGAGAGCTGAGGTAGCGTAAGGGAGTCTGCCCCGTATGTTGTTTGAAGAAGCTGATGAAGGCGCTGTCGCTGGAGAACTCCAGCGCAGCGGCAATCCGGCTGATGGACTCGCTTTCGGCCAGCAGCTCCATGGCGCGCAACAGCCGCCACTGCTGACGCCACGCCTGATAGCTCATGCCGGTCTCCCGCATGAAGATGCGGCCAATGGTCTTGTCACTGGCTCCCACCCGTTCGGCCAGCCGGTTGAGCCGATCGGGCAGGGCATCCCCCTGTTTCAACTGCTGTAGCCAATCGCCCAGTCTGGGATCGGTCGGTAACGGCAACTGCCATGACTCCCGCGGTGCCAGTCCCAACTCCTCCATAAACAGTGTCACCGTTCGCTGCTGTTCCTGTTGTGGTTTGTTCCACGGCCAGAGGGCCATTCGTTCGATCAGTTCGTGTAGCAGCGGATTGACCGCCAGCACCTCCACCGTGCCGGGCAATTCAGGGTGCGGCTGGAAGTAGAGAGAGCGATAGGCCACCACCCCACGCATCAGCACTCGATGAGGTGTACCTGCAGGTAGCCAGGCGGCGCGGGTAGGTGGCAGCAGGCAGACTCTATCTGCTAGCTCCATGGTCATGCAGCCGGATTGGGCGAACAGCAGCTGATGGCGCCGATGCTGATGCAGGCCCGAGTCGTGCCAACCGAGGGCGGAGGCGATGCCGATCACGCTGCCCGTCAGCTGGTCGGGGTCAAAAGGGTGATCGGGAAGAATAAAGGCCATATGTCCGATTTTTGATGTTTACAGTCCTGCTTATTGTAATCAGACAATCGGCATCTCTCTAGAATGGCGACCTCTTGTGAAGGAGGTTTGTCATGAACAACAAGTTGCCACCGCTCTGGCTGGTGGTGGGATTGATGATGTTTCCCCAGATTGTGGAGACCATCTACAGCCCGGTACTGACCCACATCGCCAGCCAGTTTCGGGTGAGCGAGGGGCAGGCATCCCAGACCCTGTCGGTCTATTTTCTGGCGTTTGCGGTGGGCGTGGTCTGCTGGGGACGGCTCTGCGATCTGATCGGGCGGCGTCCCGCCTGCTCACCTATGGCGTCGGCACCCTGCTGGCATTGCTGGCCAATCAGTTTGAGACCCTGTTGTTGGCCCGGATCATCTCGGCTTTTGGCGCCGCCGTGGGTTCCGTGGTGACCCAGACCATGCTGCGCGACAGCTATCAGGGCAGCGATCTGGCACGGGTCTTCTCGGTGATGGGCATTGCACTCTCCCTGAGCCCGGTGCTGGGGCTGCTCAGTGGCGGCCAGCTGGCGAGCGGGTTTGGCTATCTCGGAGTGTTCAGCGGTCTGCTGGTGCTGGCGGCTCTCTTGCTGCTGGTGGCCTGCTGGCAGTTGCCGGAAACCCGTCCGGCCACCACCTTGCGAGTCGCACTCTGGCCGCTGGCGTGCCGGATGATGAAGGATGGCGGGCTCTGGCGCAGCGCTGTGCTGGTCGCCCTGTTCAACACCATGCTGTTTGGCTACTACAGTCTGGCCCCGTTCCTGTTTGCCGGGCTGGGGTTGAGCACTGGCGAGTTTGGTTACTCGGGGATCTTGCTGGCGCTGGCGACCCTGCTCGGCAGCCTGCTCAACAAGCATCTGCTGGGGAAGGGTTGGCAGTCGTCATCCCTGGTCAGACTGGCTTGCGCTCTGGCGCTGGTTGCCGGGCTGCTGGTCTGGGCGAGTCAGGCCAGCCTCTGGTTCCTGTTGCCCATGATGGGCGTGGTGGTGGCTTTCGGGCTGGCGATCCCCAATGTGCTGAGTCAGGCGCTGTTGGCCTATCGCGAGGTGGCAGGCAGTGCTGGCGCTCTGTTCGGGCTTGGCTACTACCTGCTGCTCAGTCTGGGATTGGCGGTGGCGGCCGGATTGCAGGATCTCGGCCTGTTGCTCAGTGGCTGCGGTCTGCTGGCACTGCTGTGCAGCGGGCGCCGTTCCACGTGAAACATCAGTTGCCGATAAAGCGGTAGCCGATACCGGATTCGGTCTCGATAAGCATCGGTTGCTGGGGGTTATCCCCCAGCTTTTTGCGCAGGCTGGCGATGACGATGCGCAGGTAGTGGGTGTCTTCCTTGTGGCTCGGCCCCCAGATGTCGTTGAGCAGCTGGGTCTGCATCACCAGCTTGCCGGGGTGGCACACCAGTGCCTGCAGCAGGGCGAACTCCTTGCGAGAGAGGGGGATCTCCTCCTCCTTCATGGTCACCTTGTGGCTGCTGATATCGAGCGTCAGGCCGCATTGGGGGAAGTGGCGCTGCTCGCCACTGCTGACCCCGGCCCGCTGGCGCAAGAGCACACGGATACGGGCCATCATCTCGCCGATGCCGAACGGCTTGCTCATGTAGTCGTTGGCGCCGGCATCCAGCAGCCGCACCTTCTCCTGCTCCGAATCGCGGGCCGACAACACCAGCACCGGATTGGGGTGGTGCTCGCGAATGGCCTGCAACACCTGAATGCCATCGCCATCCGGCAGACCGAGATCGAGGATCACCAGATCGGGATTGAGGTGGCGATACTGCTCCAGCCCTTCATTGACCCCCACCGCCTCACTCACCTGATGCCCCTCGGCAATCAGGCTGATCCGCAGAAAGCGACGGATCGCCGCTTCATCATCTATGACCAGAATGTGTGCCATCGAACCTCCAGAGGCGAATGGTGGGAGGGGCTGATTGACCCGATCTGGCGGTCAGCCATCAGACCTCCGGTGAATTGAGGGCGAGCGGCAGGGAGATGCGCATGCAGGTGCCGTTGCCATTGGGGCCGGAGAAGGCCCAAATCTTGCCGCCGTGGGCCTCTATCATAGCGCGGGAAATGGCGAGGCCAAGCCCGGTGCCACGGCTGCCGCAATCGCCCACCGGCTGGGTGTAGAAGAGGTTGAAGATCTTCTCCCGATCCGACTCGGCGATACCGACCCCGATATCGATGATGTCGATGATGAGATCGGGCTCGGCCAGCATCACCTTGAACTCGATGGGGGTGCCTGCCGGCGAGTAGCGGGAGGCGTTGTCGAGAATATTGACCAGCACCTGCTCGATCAGAGCGCCGTGCACATAGAGCTGGGGCACATGCTGATCGAAATGGACCAGCAGCTTGTGCTGGCGCCAGGAGGAGTCGAGCCGCTTGCGGGCGCTCTCCACCAGATCCGCCAGATCGACCCAGTCCCGTTTCAGCTGGAAATCGGGGGAGCCGATGCGGGTCATATCCAGCAGATTCTGCACATAGCTGTGGAGGCGGCGCGCCTCTTCCTGTACCGAGTGGAGCAGTTCGTCGCGGTCTTCAGCGGGGATCCGGTCACCATATTCCAGCAGGGTACTGCCAGCCCCCATGATGGTCGCCAGCGGGGTTTTCAAATCGTGGGAGACCGAGGAGAGCAGGGCCGCCCGCATCCGGTCGGTCTCCGCCTGCAACTGGCTGTCGGCCAGCCGTTCGTTGAGGTCGATCCGGGCCAGTGCGGCGCGAATGTCGGTGAGCAGTGCCTGCAGTTGGTGCTCGGCGGAGGAGGAGAGCGGATTGGTCAGAGCTATGCCGATCACCAGATCGTCGCTGAGGTGGTGATACTGCGCCTCAGCGGCATTGAGGGTTGCGGTGTGGGCCCCGGCGCTCTGTTTCTGGGCCAGACACCAGTCGATGGCCGCCTTGTCGGTCTGTCCCGGTCTGTGCTTCTCGTTGCCGAGCCGGTCGTTGAACTCCTTGTCGATCACCACGGTCGGCTGGCCGAGTGCCAGCGAAATGGCCTGGGCACCTTGTCTCAAAACTTCCTCCGGACTGCTGGCGGTGGCCAGCCCCTGGCTGAGGGAGAGCAGGGCATTGCCCAGCTGCTGGGTCTCGCGCAGGCCGATCAGCTGTTGCCGCTGGCGGGAGGCGAGCCGTCCCGCCGTCATGCCGACGATAAGCAGCACGAACAGGGTGAGCAGGTCGCTGTGGTTGGCGACGCTCAGGGAGAAGTAGGGGGCGGTGAACAGCAGATTGTGGGCGATAAAGCCCAGCACCGCCGCCAGCGTCGCAGGCACCAGACTGGTGGTGAGGGCGGTCGCCAGCACCCCCAGCACGAACAGCAGCGGCAGGGCGGCAGGTGGTAGCCAGTAGGAGAGCCCCCAGGCGGCAGCCGAGGTGATCCCCATGATGGCCACCGCCAGCAGGCTGTGGTGGATATCCTTCGGCGTTGCGGAGCGCATCCCCACTCCGGGCTGGTGCTTCCCGGTATCGACCAGGGTGATTTCGAGCCCCTGTGCCTGCTTGAGCAGGTGTTGCACCAGCGAGCGGCGCCATGGCGCCTTGTGGGGTTTGCCGAGCAGCAACTGGGAGACCTGCTGCTGCTCGGCGGTTTCCAGCAGAGTGTTGGCGACCGCCGGGCTGGAGAGGGTCAGCACCTTGGCACCGAGGTGGGAGGCGAGCGCCAGCGCCTGCTCCACATCGGCAGAGCGGCGGCCATTGCTGTCGATATGCACCACCAGCCAGGGCAGCTGGCGGCGCTGGGCAAAGCGGTGGCCATAGCGCACCAGTGCCGAGCCGTGCTGATCGCCGAGGCAGACCATCAGTTTGCCCCGCAGCGGCAGCGTGGTCTTGCCCGCCGCCTGCCACTGCAGTTGCAGATCCCCCTCCACGTGGCTGGCGGCAGTCTGCATCGCCAGCTCGCGCAGGGCGGTCAGGTTGTTGAGGGAGAAGAAGGATTGCAGGGCGGCCTTGGCCTGATGGGGCACATAGACCTTGCCCTCCTTGAGGCGGCCGAGCAGCTCCTTGGGGGGCAGGTCGATCAGCACCAGACTGTCGGCTTCCAGCAGCACCTGATCGGGCAGGGTTTCTTTCACCCTGACCCCGGTCAACTGCCACACCAGATCGTTGAGGCTCTCCAGATGCTGCACGTTGAGGGTGGTGTAGACGTCGATCCCGGCGTTGAGCAGCTCCTCCACATCCTGCCAGCGCTTCTCGTGGCGACTGCCGGGGGCGTTGCTGTGGGCCAGTTCGTCCACCACGGCGATGGCCGGTTTGCGGGCGAGCAGGCCGTCGAGATCCATCTCCTCCAGCCGTTGCTGGCGGTGCATGTGGATCTTGCGCGGCATGATGGCGAGCTTGTCGAGCAGGGCCAGGGTCTCCTGACGGCCGTGGGTCTCCACCACGCCGATCAGGATGTCGACCTCCTCTTTAGCCTGTTCCCGCACCGCCTGCAGCATGGCGTAGGTCTTGCCCACGCCGGGAGCGGCCCCGAGAAACACCTTCAGCTTGCCCTTGTGCTCCTGTTCCAGACTCGCCAGCAGGGCGTCGGCCCTTGCTTCATCACGCATCCCCATGCTCCTGCATCAGACTCGTCAGCAGGGCATCAGCGCTTGCTACATCAGCCATTGTTATCCCTATCGAGCCAACTGCCCGTTTCGAAAATCGAGGTCATCACCAAACCGGAAGGGGCGCCATCAGGCGCCCTTTTTATGATCCAGTTGCAGATTCAGCTGGAGAATGTTGACCACCTGCGGGCCAAGGATACCAGCTTGTGTGGCCGACTTGACCTGCTCCGTCAGTTGGGCGGGATCCAGCCCACGTTCTTTGGCGACGCGGTCCACCTGAGCCAGCACCGCATCGAGCGGCAGGTGTGGATCGAGGCCGGAGGCGGAGCGGGTCAGCATGGCAGGAGGGCGGGTTCCAGGCTGTGCCTTGGCTGCCTGTGCGGCAAACTCTGCCCGCAGCGGTGAGCTCATCCCCAGATTGCTGGCGCTGCCGCCTATGGTGTTGAAATCGCTGGCGGAGGGGCGGGGATGGAAGTAGTCAGCCCGCTCGAATTTCTGCCCCAGCAGGGCGCTGCCGATGAGCTGTTGTTTGCTGTCGGTGAGCTGGCTACCGTTGGCCTGCCAGGGGAACAGCAGTTGGGCCAGCCCGGTGACCACCAGCGGGTAGGCGACCCCCAGCAGCAGGGTCAGGGTCAACAGGGTTCTGATTGCTATCATGATTCTCTTGCTCCAAAAGGATGGCTGGGGATGCGGGTCTGCCCCGCATCCCGGTTACGTCGTTACACCAGACCGAGGCCGGTAATGACCAGGTCGATCAGCTTGATGCCAATGAAAGGCACCAGCAGGCCGCCGACACCGTAGATCAGCAGATTGCGGCGCAGCAGACTGGCGGCCGAGCCTTTCAGATCGACACCGCGCAGGGCCAGCGGCACCAGCGCCACAATGATCAGGGCGTTGAAGATGATGGCCGACAGGATGGCGCTCTGCGGGCTGCCCAGCTGCATCAGGTTCAGTACCCCCAGTTGCGGGTAGGCGGCGATGAACAGGGCTGGCAGGATGGCGAAATACTTGGCCACATCGTTGGCGATGGAGAAGGTGGTCAGGGCGCCACGGGTCACCAGCAGCTGTTTACCGACCAGCACCACGTCCAGCAGCTTGGTGGGGTTGGAGTCGAGATCCACCAGATTGCCCGCCTCCTTGGCGGCCTGGGTACCCTCGTTCATGGCCAGCCCCACGTCAGCCTGCGCCAGCGCGGGCGCATCGTTGGCACCGTCACCGCACATGGCAACCAGACGACCATCGGCCTGCTCCTGTCGGATATAGGCGAGCTTCTTCTCCGGCGTCGCTTCGGCGATGAAGTCATCCACCCCGGCTTCGGCGGCGATGGCGGCAGCGGTTTTCGGGTTGTCGCCGGTGATCATCACGGTGCGGATCCCCATGTGGCGCAGGATCTGGAAGCGAGCCTTGATACCGGGCTTGATGATGTCCTTGAGGTAGACCACCCCCAGCAGTTTCTCCTGAGTGCAGACCAGCAGCGGAGTCCCACCCTGACGGGCGATGCTGTCGACTGACTTGAGCACCAGCTCAGGCACCGCCTTGCGGTCGAGGCTGAGGTAGTTCAGCACGGCATCGACCGCCCCCTTGCGGTATTGATGACCGTTGCGATCCAGTCCGCTCAGGCGGGTCTCGGCGCTGAAGGGGATCACCTTGTCATCATCCAGCTGGCTCGGCTTGGCGATGCTCTTGCTGGCCAGAGTCAGGATGGATTTACCCTCAGGTGTATTGTCACCCAGCGAGGCCAGCATGGCGGCTTGCGCCAGCAGGGAGGGATCTACGCCCGGTGCCGGGATCAGTTCGTCTGCCATCCGGTTGCCGAAGGTGATGGTGCCGGTCTTGTCCAGCAGCAGGGTGCGCACGTCACCGGCAGCCTCGACGGCGCGGCCAGACTTGGCGATGACGTTCAGCTTCACCAGCCGGTCCATTCCGGCGATGCCGATGGCGGAGAGCAGGCCGCCGATGGTGGTCGGGATCAGGGTGATGAAGAGAGCGATCAGGTAGAGGCGCGGTACCTGAGTGCCGTTGTAGTCGAGGAACCAGGGCAGGGTCGCGACCACCAGCAGGAAGATCAGGGTCAGCCCCACCAGCAGGGCGTCGAGCGCCATCTCGTTGGGGGTCTTCTGGCGCTTAGCCCCTTCCACCAGTGCGATCATCCGATCCAGCGTGCTCTCGCCCGGATTGTTGCTGACGCGCACCCAGATCTCGTCAGAGACGACGGTGGTGTTGCCGGTCACACCGCTGCGGTCGGTGCCCGACTCGCGGATGACGGGGGCGGATTCACCTGTGATGGCGGCCTCGTTGACCGAGGCGATACCGGCGATCACTTCACCGTCGGCCGGGATCATCTCGCCGCTGCGTACCAGCACCAGATCCCCCTTCATCAGGCTGGTGGCGGGCACCCACTCGCCCTGACCATCTTTGGCATTAGCCACACGACGGGCCTTGAGCTGGCTCATGCCCGCTTTCAGGCTGTCGGCGCGGGCCTTGCCGCGCCCCTCGGCCAGAGTTTCCGCGAAGTTGGCAAACCAGAGGGTCAGCCAGAGCCAGGCGGTCAGCTGCCAGGCCAGCGAGGGAGCCACACCCGAGAAGGGCTGCCCCAGCAGGGACTCCACGGTCGCCATCACGGCGGCCAGCCAGAGGGTGAACAGAATAGGGCTGCCAAACAGCGCCTTGGGATTGAAGCGATAGAGGGCCTCAACCATGGCTTGCAGGACCTGTGATTTCTGTTTTTTGCCCTTCACCTTAATGGTGTCGGTACTCATTGCAGTGGACTTGCTCATTGGAAAGCTCCCAGCATCAGATAGTTGGCCATTGGCATCCGGATGGTGATCGACAGGGTCAGGTTCATCAGAACGCCCCTCCGATCAGGCTCAGATGTTCGGCCACCGGGCCCAGTGCCAGCACCGGCAGGAAGGAGAGGCCACCTATCAGCAGGACAGTGATGATCAGCAGGGTAACGAACAGCGGGCCGCTGATGGGGAAGTCCCCTTCGCTCGTCTCCTGACGGGGTGCGCGGGCCAGCTGACCGGCGATGGCCAGTACCGGAATGATGTAGCCGAAGCGACCGAGCAACATGGCCAGACCGATGGCGATGCACTGCCAGTTGTCACCGGCTGCAAAACCAGCGAAGGCGGAGCCGTTGTTACCGGCAGCCGAGGCGTAGGCATAGATGAGGCGTGACAGACCGTGTGGGCCATCATGGCCGATGATGGTGCTGGCATCCGGCATCAGCAGGGTGATACCACCGATCACCAACACCCCCACCGGCATCACCAGCATGCTGGCGACCACCCACTTCATCTCGGTGATACCGAGGCGTTTGCCCAGATAGGTCGGGGTGCGCCCCACCATCAGGCCGCACAGGAACACGGTCAGCAGCACGAACAGCATCATGCCGTAGATACCGGCACCCACGCCGCCGAACACCACTTCACCCAGCAGCATGTTGATCATGCCCACCATTCCGGCGAGGGGGGCAAAGCTGTCGTGCATGGCGTTGACCGAGCCGTTGGAGGCGGCGGTGGTTGCCACTTCCCAGATGCTGGAGAGCACAGGGCCGAAGCGGCTCTCCTTGCCTTCCCAGTTGCCAGCCATATTGCTGGCGTCAGTGGTGAGGTGGGCGAGGGCTGGATCCAGTTTCAGCTCCTGAGTGATGGAGACGAAGAGCCCCAGCACCAGCATGAGGGTCATGGCACCGAGAATGGCACGGCTGTGGGCCATGTCTTTCACGTAGCGGCCCAGAGTAAAGACCATGGCGGCGGCGATGGTGAGCAGAGTCACCATCTCCAGCCAGTTGGAGAGGGCTGTCGGGTTCTCGAACGGATGTGCCGAGTTGATGCCGAAGAAGCCGCCGCCGTTGGAGCCAAGCTGCTTGATGGCGATCTGCGAGGCCGCTGGACCGAGCGGCAGCAGCTGCGCCTGACCTTCGATACCATGGAACGGCAGGTAGGCGGAGAGGCTTTGCGGCACCCCTTGCCACACCAGTACCAGCGCCATAATCAGCGCGATTGGCAGCAGCACGTAGAGGCAGAAACGCACCAGATCCTGCCAGAAGTTGCCAAGATTGATGGTCTGCTGGCGGGCGATACCGCGGAACAGGGCAATGGCTACAGCGGCGCCCGTCCCTGCGGAGACGAAGTTCTGGGTGGTCAGGCCCACCATCTGGCTGAAGTAGGAGAGGCTGGCCTCACCGGAATAGGCTTGCCAGTTGGTGTTGGTCATAAAGCTGACCGCGGTGTTGAAGGCGAGTTGCCAGCTCAGACCCGGCAGTTGTTGCGGGTTGAGGGGCAGCAACCCCTGCGCCATCAGGATCAGGAACAGCAGGCCGAAACCGGCGCCGTTGAAGGCCAGCAGGCTGAGGGCGTAGGACTTCCAGTCCTGCTCCCGTCCATCGGTGCCGCAACAGGCCAGCGTGGCGCGCTCGACCGGTGCCAGCCAGCGGGTTTTGCCTTCAAATACCCGGTAGATGTAGTTGCCCAGCAGCGGTGCCGGCAGCAGAACCAGCAGCACGAAGGCCACCGGATAGATCACTTCTTGCCACATATCAGGTCCCTCACTCGTGACTGCGCGTGAGTGCACGCAGCAGGTAGACCATCAAGGCGAGGACGAGCAGCAGATATAGCCAATTCATATCGACTCCATTGAGATAATTAGCTGCGAGAGTCGATGTAAAACCCTATCGACTCTGTTGGTGTCATTGACACTGAAAGGGTATGTAAAACAGGCGTAAAGGCGCCATAAAGCGCCATGGGGCAGGCGTAAAATCGGCGTAAAGAACGGCGGTTTTGCGAGAGAAAGGGCGAGGAGGGATCAAAAAACCCGGCCTGAGCCGGGTTTGGGTGAAAGACGATGCGATTGCCAAATCACCTGTCAGTTTTCATCAGGCATCACCACGCGCAGCGGGCGGGTCCCAATCTTTGCCCCGGTCACTCCATCGACCACGATGGCCTTGATTTCTGTGCCGGCCTCCATATCGAAGAAACGGATCATGTTGTCGTCGCCCCGATATTGGCGACCCCACTCACCAATCATGAAGAGTATCGGTAGAAAATCGCGACCGGCGGCGGTCAGCAGATACTCCTCACGGGGTGGATGTTCAGAATAAAGCCTTTTTTCCAGCAAACCCTCTTCGGTCAACGTCGCCAGTCGGCGGGTCAACATCGTGGGTGCTATCCCCAGACTTTTCCTGAATTGGTCAAAGCGAGTGAGACCGGCATGGGCATCGCGCAAGATCAATATGCTCCATGCATCACCAGCAATCGCCATGCTGCGCGCGATTGGGCATGGGGTATCGTAACTTTTTTTCATGTTCATACTGTTTTGATAGTGACTTGGTTGTGAATTGATAGTAAGTTGATATCAATTTGATAGTAACACTGCAACCACAAACAATCCACCCAACACGGAGATCTCGGACATGGTTACAAAGAAGATGGGGATCGCCTCGATAACCGGGAGATCTGCCAGTCACCGCCCGGTGACCACACTACGTCAGACAGGGCATATGGATTGGAAAGATGTGCCGACCCGTACCCTTGATGTGAACGGAACATCTTTTGCCTATCGGGCGCTGGGCCCCGACACCGGTGTGCCGGTGATCTTTTTGCACCATCTGATGGCGGTACTCGATGACTGGGATCCCGGTGTTATCGATGGCATCGCCGCGAAGCGGCGGGTTATCGCTTTCGATAATCGCGGCGTCGGCGCCTCGGAGGGATCGGTGCCACATACCATTGAGGAGATGGGACGTGATGCCATCGCCTTTATTCGCGCCATGGGATTGCAGCAGGTCGATCTGCTCGGGTTTTCGTTAGGCGGTGGTGTGGCGCAAATGGTGGCGTTGCAGGCGCCGGATCTGGTGCGCCGGATTGTGCTTGCCGGAACCGGCCCGCGGGGTGGTGGCGGTATCGACGAGATCAACAAGGTTGCCGCCACCGCCTACCTCAAAGCGGCATTGACGCTGAACGATCCGCGGCACTTCCTGTTTTTTCCCCGCACACCGGATGGCAAGCGCGCGGCAAAAGAGTACTTCTCTCGCCTGAAAGCTCGCACGACTGACCGTGACCAGCCCATCTCCCTGCAGGCCAGATATGCCCAGCTCAAGGCGATCCGGAGTGCGGGATTGAGTGCGCCGGATGATCTCTCGGTCATCACGCAACCGGTGTTCGTGGCCAATGGTGACCATGATCTGATGGTCGATAGCCGACTGTCAGCGGACATGGCTCGCCGGCTGCCGAATGCTCGACTGACGATTTACCCGGACTCGGGGCACGGTGGCATTTTTCAGCACTATCGGGCCTTTGTGCCCGAGGTGCTGGCCTTCCTCGCGGATGACGCAGACCTGACCCCGATGCACAGCCAAGGATGAATGACCGAACCATGAAAGCACTCACATTCAAACGTTACGGCAAGTCGCCGGAGATTGGGCTCACGGATATCCCGCGTCCCGCACTGAAGGCGGACGAAATACTGGTTCAGGTTTATGCCGCTGGCCTGAACCCGATCGACAACATGATTCCGACCGGCATGTTCAAACCGGTGCTTCACTTTCAGCTTCCCGCCACATTGGGCAGCGATCTGGCCGGTGTCGTGACCGAGGTTGGCAGTCAGGTGATCCGTTTCAAACCGGGCGATGCCGTCTTCGCCAGTATTTTCGATTTCGGAACCGGATCGCTGGCTGAATTTGCGGTGGTGCCTGAGCGCGCTGCGGCGTTGAAACCTGCCAATCTGGATTTCGTGCAAGCTGCCTCGATCCCGATGGTCGGGCTCACCTCATGGCAAGCGCTGAAGGAGCGCGCCAATCTGCAGGCTGGTCAAAAGGTGTTTATCCCTGCCGGATCCGGAGGCATCGGCACCTTTGCTATCCAGCTTGCCAAGCTGCTGGGGGCCAGGGTGGGCACCACCGTCAGCACCGGTAACATCGAGCTGGTGCGCGAGCTGGGGGCCGATGAGGTGGTCGATTACAAGCAACAGGCATTCGAGCACCAACTGCACGGCTACGACGCCGTGCTGGGGACAGTCAGGGGCGATGCGATCGAAAAAGCCATCGATATCCTCAAACCGGGCAGCAAGATTATCTCCCTCACCGGCCCGCTGGATGCTGCCTTCGCGCGTGCCCGGGGGCTGAACGTATTGCTCCGCCTCCTGTTCGGGCTGATGAGCCGAAAAATCAGGTCGCGGGCGAACAAGCGGAACGTCGCCTACTCGTTCCTGTTTGTGCGTCCCGATGGCGAGCAACTCACCGAAATCGGCGAGTTGCTCGATGCTCAACGCATCAAGCCGGTCATCGACAAGGTATTCCCGTTCGACCAGGCCAAAGAAGCGCTGGAGTACCTCGCCAAGGGCCACGCCAGGGGCAAGGTCGTCGTCAGCATCAAGCAGTGATCACTGCCGCATTGGCTCGTTCACCCACACCACCCATATCAAGGAAATAACATGACCACACTTCCTACCGTCTTTATCACCGGCGCCTCCAGCGGTATCGGTGCCACCTATGCCGAACGTTTTGCTCGTCGCGGCCACGATCTTGTTCTTGTTGCGCGCAACAAGTCACGGCTGGATGCGCTGGCCATGCGCCTGCGTGAGCAACACCAGATAGCCGTTGAGGTGCTGCAGGCTGACCTGACCAATTCGGCAGAACTGCCGGCACTGGAAACTCGCCTGCGGCATGACGCACGTATCGGCATCCTCATTAACAATGCCGGTATGCCGCAATCCGGGCATTTTCTGGAGCAATCTCCCGAGGCCATCGAATCTCAGATCGCGCTGAACATAACCGCATTGACGCGGCTCGCCGCAGCGATCGCACCGCGCCTTGCGCAATCCGGCACGGGGAGCATCGTCAACATTGGTTCGGTGGTGGGATTTTCGCCCGAGTTCGGTATCGCTCTCTACGGTGCGACCAAAGCCTACGTGCTGTTTTTGTCGCAGGGGCTGGCTCATGAACTGTCACCCAAAGGGGTCTACGTGCAAGCCGTGTTGCCGGCCACAACCCGCACCGAAATCTGGGCGCATGCAGGTGTGGATGTCAACACTCTCCCCGAGGTGATGGAAGTGGGTGAGCTGGTTGATGCCGCATTGGTCGGGTTCGATCGCCGCGAGTTGGTGACGATTCCGCCGCTTCATGTCGCCGAACGCTGGACCGCTCTGGATGAGGCACGTCAAGGGCTGATGTCGGATCTTCGCCAAGCCCATGCGGCCGAACGATATCAGCCGCAAGCCTGAGCACCTCAATCTGCCAGATTGGACTTGGATGCAATGCGAGGAGATACGATCGTCATGCCATTCAACCTGACAGCCACTGCGTAAGAACCGCAGTGTGATGGCGGTACTGATGCGCAGACCGTGGTCGAATCTCGCCGTGTGGTGATAGCGCTGCTACAGGAAGTGGTTGGCGTGTGGTGGCCCACTCTGTCATGCAGTCGTGAGTAGGGAAGGGAAGCGGAACTGAGTTGTCGAAGCCGGCCTGATGGTGATCAGGCCGGCTTCGACGTGCTTAGCGCATGGTTACAAACTCTTCTGCGCTGGTGGGATGAGGCGTGGGAACGCAGTTGTTGAAGCTGGCCAGATAGTGACAGGCCAGCTTCCAACGTGCCTATCGCATGGTGACAAACTCTTCCGCACTGGTCGGATGGATAGCGACACAGTTGTCAAAGTCCGCCTTGGTGGCACCCATCTTCATGGCGACGCCGAAACCTTGCAGGACCTCGTCCATCGCAAAGCCGATACCGTGCAGACCGACCACCTTCTCTTCCGGGCCGACACAGACCAGCTTCATCCTGGTGGGCTGGCGATGCTGGGTCAGCGCCGAGTACATGGCGGTGAACTGGCTGCGGTAGACCTTCACCTGATCTTCACCGTATTCGGCGATGGCTTCCGGCTCGGTCAGGCCAATGGTACCGATGGGCGGGTGGCTGAACACCACGGTCGGTACCAGATCGTAGTTGAGGTGCTCGTTCGGCTTGTTGTTGAACAGCCGCTCGGAGAGACGACGGCCCGCCGCGACGGCTACCGGGGTGAGCTGGATGCGGCCGGTGTTGTCACCCACCGCATAGATGTTGGCGACGGCGGTGTTCTGGAACTTGTCGGTCGGGATAAAGCCCTTCTCGTCCAGCGTGATGCCTGCGGCAGCCAGATTGAGGTTGTCGGTAGCCGGTACGCGGCCGATGGCCCAAATCAGGCAGTCAACGGTGAGGTGGCGACCATCTTCCAGTTGCAGGGTCAGGCTCTCATCGGCGTTCTTGAGCACGGCTTTGGGAATGGCGTGGGTGTGCAACTTGGGCCCTTCCTGCGCCATGATTTCCACCAGTGTCTCGTGGATCATGGGGTCGAAGTTGCGCAGCGGGGCGTGCTTGCGCACCACCAGATGGGTCTCGGAGCCGAGCGCCTGCATCACGCCAGCGATCTCCACCGCGATGTAGCCCGCACCGACCACGGCAACCCGCTTGGGTTGGTTTTGCAGGTCAAAGAAACCGTCGGAGTCGATACCCAGCTCGGCGCCCGGAATGGCAGGTACTTCGGGACGGCCACCGGTGGCGATCAGAATATGATCGGCAGTGTAGTGCTCGCCATTGACCTCGATGGTGTTGCTGCTGACGAAGCGGGCGAAGCCCTTGATGACGGTGATCTGGTTCTTGCCCAGTACGTTCTGATAGGACTGGTGGATGCGGCCGATGTAGGCCTGGCGGGACTCGACCAGCTTGGCCCAGCTGAATTGATTGAGGGTGGTGTCGAAACCGTAGTCGGCGCCATATTTCAGGGCATCGGCGATCTGGCCGGCATACCACATGGCCTTCTTCGGTACGCAGCCGACGTTGACGCAGGTTCCACCCAACTCTTTGGCTTCAATCAGGGCGACTTTCTTGCCATACATGGCAGCCCGGTTGGCCGAGGCGATGCCGCCGCTGCCGCCACCGATGGCGATATAGTCAAAATGCTGTGCCATTGCGAGGTTCTCCGCTCATTAAGAATGCAATCACAGCATGATGGGGATAAAGCGGCTGGCTCACAAGAGCCAGCGCTCAGTTATGTTGGATCGGCAGGCGAATATGGAACTGGGCACCGTTGCCCGGTTCGCTGGCACAGCTGATACGGCCTTTCAGCAGTTGTACCACCAGGTTATAGATGATGTGAGTGCCGAGCCCGCTGCCACCCTGGCCCCGTTTGGAGGTGACGAAGGGATCGAAGATGCGCGGCAATATTTCGGGCGGGATGCCGCGACCGTTGTCCGAGTAGTCGATAAACAGCTCCTCTCCCTGCTGCTCCACCTTGATGGTGATCTTCTTCGGCTTGTCCCAGTTGTCGAAACCGTGGTTGATGGAGTTGAGGATCAGGTTCGAGTAGATCTGGGTAAAGCTGCCCGGGAAGGAGAAGATCGACAGCTTGGGATCGCACTGGATATCCACTTCGCACTGGCTCTTCTTCAGTTTGTGACCGAGGGAGACCACTACCTGATGCAGGTTGTCGGCGAGGCTGAAGTTGTAACGTGCTTCCGATGACTGATCGACCGCCACCTGCTTGAAGCTGGCGATAAGCTCGGAAGCGCGGCGCAGGTTGCTCTGCAGCAGCTGCATCGATTCGTCGAGGTTGACGGTGAACTCGTTGAGATAGGAGCGCGACAACTGCTTGGAGTCGATATGGGACTTGAAGTCGGCGACCCGCTCCTGCAGATAGGAGGAGGCGGTCACGCTGATGCCGATCGGGGTGTTGATCTCGTGTGCTACCCCGGCTACCAGTGAGCCGAGGGAGGCCATCTTCTCCGACTCCACCAGAGTCTGCTGGGCCTGTTTCAGATCGTCGTAGGCCTTGCCCAGCTGGTTGTTGGCCTCGCTCAGGCTGCGGGTACGCTCCTCCACCTTGCCCTCCAGCTGTTCGTTAAGCTGGATAATCTCCCGCTCGACTGTTTTCAGCTGGGTGATGTCGTAGCCAAACCCGATCTGGTATTTGAGGTTGGGGCCATCGTAGAAGGGAACGAAGGTCCATTGCAGCACCAGCTCGTGGGCCTGCTGGTCATGCATGATGACCTCCTGATCTGCCAGCGAACCCTCTGCGGCCAGGATGTTGTTCAGCTCTTCCCGCTGGGTCGGGCTGACAAACAGATCCAGCCAGTTGTGCTGCAGCAGCTCCTGCTGGTGGTAGCCGGTCAGCAGGATGGCGGCCGGGTTGATGCTGGCAATGGTCAGATCCGGCTCCATGCAGCAGATGACCATGTTGGCCGAGTTGATCAGGGTGGCGGAGAAGTCCCGCTCCTGCTGCAACTGTTCCGCCGCCTGATGGCGGGCAACCAGTTCGTCACGCAGTCGGGTGCGCATCTGGTTGAGGGTGGCGACCAGGGTATCCAGTTCATCGGGTTTCTTGCGCGGTTGCGGGCGCCCCTCCAGCTCCAGCTCCATATCGAGCCGGTCCAGATTGAACTTCTGGGCGTAGCTGGCGATGCGATTGAGGTGCCGCACCACCAGATAGTAAATGATGATCAGGATACAAAATGAGACCACCAGGGTCTTGATGGTCTGGCTGACCATGATCAGCACCGATTTTTCGATCAGGCGCTGGTAAATCTGCTCGAGAGAGGCTGCAACGAACAGCTTGCCGACGATTTCACCCTGATAGGTGAGGTTGAATTCGCGGGAGATATCGTAGCTTTCCCGTTCGGTCCCCTGGGTCAACAGCGGGACTTCGGAGTTGCCGAGCATCTCCTTGACCATCACGAACTGCATGTTGGGCAGGTTCATGATCCCTTCGATCTGCACCTTGACCTGCTCTTCATCGAGGTTCCACAAGCTGGCGGCGATGGGTTGCAGGAAAGAGGCCTCGATCTGGCCGATGCTGTCTTCGATAACGGCCACATCCTTGCGGTAATCCCAGGCGAGTTGCAACACCGTAATGATCATCGCCAATACGGTACTGCACACCAGAATGTAGGAGAGCAGGCGGTATGAGAGTCCGTTGCGGCCTACGGCCTCGGCGGTCTTGGAGATAAGTCCTGACATGGCGTCCTTGCGGTCTGGATGTGATGTTTTTTAGTTTAACTGCTTCATGCACTTATGTCGTCTTTCCTGCGAAGCATAAAAAAGGCCCCGTGTCGGGGCCTTGGCGTGTCGTGATGATCAGTGTCCGCTGTTTGCCTTGGGCGGAATGGTTTCATCGAATACCGGCAACGGTTTGTGCTCGGACGCCAGATAGGTGTAGATCACCGGCAGCACGAACAGAGTGAACAGGGTACCGATGGCGAGACCGGCCACGATGACGATACCGATGCTGAAACGCTGGGCTGCACCGGCGCCAGTGGCGTAGAGCAGCGGGATCAGACCGGCAATCATGGCGGCGGTGGTCATCAGGATCGGACGCAGACGCACCTTGGCGGCTTGCATCACGGCTTCCATCCGGTTCATGCCGCGCAGTAGCTGCTCTTCCTTGGCCACTTCACAGATCAGGATGCCGTGCTTGGTAATCAAGCCAACGAGCGTGATCAGGCCCACCTGTGAGTAGATGTTCATGGTCGCCAGTCCCCATGCCAGGGCAATCAACGCCCCGCTGATGGCGAGCGGTACCGAGACCATGATGACCAGCGGGTCACGCACCGATTCGAACTGGATCGCCAGCACCAGGAAGATGATCGCCAGTGCCAGCGCGAAGGTGGCATAGAGTGCATTGCCTTCGGTGACGAACTGACGGGCTTCCCCCATGAAGTCGTAACGATAGCCTTGTGGCAGCTTCTCGTCGGCGACGGTCTGGAACCAGTTGATCGCATCACCCATGGCCACGCCCGGCGCCGGCACGGCGCCGATGGTGGCGGAGTTCAGCTGGTTGAAGTGGGGCAGGGCGCGAGGCTCGCCAACCACTTCAATGGTGATCAGGCTGCCGAGCGGGATCGACTTGCCGTCTGCGGCCCGCACGTAATAGCCCTTGATGGACTCCGGATTGAGACGGTATTTGCGCTCGACCTGCGGGATCACCTCGTAGGAGCGGCCATCCAGGTCGATACGGTTGACGTAACCGTCCGCCATCATGGTGCCCATGGTGATACCTATGTCCTGCATGGTGATGCCGTAGGCACCCGCCTTGTCCTTGTCGATGCGGATCTTCATGGTGGCGGAGTCGTAGTTCAGATCGAGATCCGAATAGACGAACTGACCGTTACCCTGAGCGGCAGCCAGAATTTCACCGGCCACCAGGAACAGGCTTTCGAAGCTGTTCGGGGTGGTGATGACGAACTGGATCGGCAGACCACTGGAGGCACCTGGCAGTTCCGGGAACTGGAAGGTGGTGATGGCCATACCCGGAATGTCTTTCACCAGATTGGCGACCCGATCCAGCACCTCTTTCTGGCTCGCTTCACGCTGACTCCAGGGCACCATGGAGGCGATACCGAACGCCTGGTTGGCGTTGAATACCCCCGAGAAGACCTGGGAGAAGGCGATTTCCGGCTGCTCATCCAGGATCTTGTTCACATCCGCCATGGTGTTTTCGATGTAGTCCAGGTTGGCGTTGGACGGTGCGGTACCCAGCACCGCCATGACCCCCTTGTCCTCTGACGGGGCCAGTTCACTCGGGATGAACTTGAACAGCAGCGGCAGGCTGCCGAACACGATGACGGCGAACGCCACGATGACGATGCGCTTCTTCATCACCGCATGCAGCATGCTGTCGTAGCGATCGGTCATCCGTTCCAGCAGGTGGTGGACAGTGCTCTCGAATTTACCCGGCGTTTCATTGGCCTTGAGCATCTTGGAACACATCATCGGCGACAGAGTCAGCGCGATGATGCCCGAGACGAACACGGCGCCCGCCAAGGTCAGGGCAAACTCCTTGAACAGGGAACCGGTGATGCCGCCCATCAGGGCGATAGGGGCGTATACCGCCGCCAGCGTGACCGTCATGGCGATGACCGGCACCGCAATTTCACGGGTACCGATGATGGCGGCCCGGAACGGCTCTTCCCCCTCCTTGATATGGCGGTCGACGTTCTCCAGCACCACGATGGCGTCATCCACCACCAGACCGATCGCCAGCACCATCGCCAGCAGGGTCATCAGGTTTATCGAGAAGCCGAACATATCCATCATCATCACCACGCCGATAAGGCTGAGCGGAATGGTAATGATCGGGATGATGACCGCGCGGAATGAACCGAGGAACAGGGTGATGACCACCAGTACGATGGCAGCCGCCTCCAGGATGGTCTTGATAACCTCGTGAATGGACTCGTTGATCGCCACGGTGGAGTCATACATCACGTTGAGATGCATGGTGCTTGGCATGTTGCGCTCAAGGCTCGGCAGCAGATCCAGCACATCGCGGGCGATGTTGATGGGGTTGGCTGTCGGTGCGGCGTTGACCGCCATGACTACCGCTTCGCGGCCGTTGGCGCTGGCACGATAGATGTCGTGGCTCTTCTCCAGGCTCACCTTGGCAATGTCGGAGAGGCGGATCACCTTGCCGTCACGGGTGGCAACCACCAGACGCTTCAGCTCGTCGACATCCTTGACCTGGGTCTCGGCGTTGCCGTTGAACAGGGTGAAGTAACCGGTCGCCTGACCTGTCGCGGACTGATAGTTGTTGCTGTTGAGCACCGTCATCACGTCGCTGGCGGTCAGGTTGAAGGCCGCCATCTTGGCCGGATCCAGCCATACCCGCAGGGCAAACTCGACACCGCCGTAGAGGTCAACCTTGGAGACCCCGCCGACAGTAAAGAGCTGCGGCTTGATAACCCGCTCCAGATAGTCGGTGATCTGGCTGGAGTTGAGCTCCGGGCTGGTAAAGCCAAGGTAGAGCACCGCCGTGGTTGAACCGGTGGAGGAGGTGACCGACGGGTCTTCCGCCTCTTTCGGCAACTGGGAGCGCACCGAGTTCACCTTCGCCAGGATGTCGGACAGCGCGGCGTTGGGGTCGGTGTTGAGCTTCATGTACGCGGTGATGGTGGAGCTGCCCAGCTGGCTGGATGAGGTCATGAAGTCGATGTTGTCGGCTTGCGCGACCGCCTGCTCCAGCGGTTGGGTGATGAACCCCTGGATCAGGTCAGAACTGGCGCCATAGTAGCCAGTACTGACGGTGATCACCGTGTTGGTCACCTCGGGGTATTCCCGTACCTGCATCTTGAAGATGGCCTGAAAGCCCAGCAAGGCGATCAGGAAGCTGAGCGAGATCGCCAGCACAGGCCGTTTTATAAATATGTCAGTAAATCGCATCGCAGATCTCCGCGCTTACAGCATCGGGGTTTGTGCCGGGACGGCCAGGGCATCGTTCTCGACCACATGCACCTTGGTGTCGTTGCTCAGGCGAACCTGACCCGACAGTACGATCTGGTCACCGGCCTGGATGCCGGAGAGCACATGCACATCGTTGCCACGGCGCTCACCTGCCTTGACCACCACCTGCTTGGCCCGCAGCACTTTCACCTTGTTGCCTTCCTTGTCAGTCTCTTCGCCCTCTTTGAGCACGTAGACGTTCTGACCGTAAAGGGTGAAGGAGATGGCGGTTTGCGGGATCACAATCTGATCTTTCACCGTCGGCAGAATGATGCTGGCGCGGGCGAACATACCGGAACGGAGCTGACCGTCGTTGTTCGGGATGTCAGCCTGCACCTGGATCAGGCCGCTCTGGTAGTTGACCGCTGGTTCGATGGCGGTGATGTGACCGTCAAACTGGGTTTGCGGATAGGCATCCACATTGATCTTGATGGTCTGGCCCAGGGTGATTTTGGAGATATCGGTCTGGGGCACAGTGAAGCGCAGACGCATCACGCTGGTATCTTCCAGCCGCACGATATCGGTGCCCGGCTGCAGATACTGGCCGAGGAAGACGTTACGCAGGCCAACGACACCACTGAACGGCGCGCGCACTTCACGGCGGGTAATGGTCGCCTTCAGGCTCTCGATATCCGCTTCCAGCGAGCGATAGGCCGCTTCCGCCTCATCCAGCTGCTCTTTGGAGATGGAGCTGGTCTTGTAGAGGTTCTGGAAACGCTCGAACTTGGCCTTTGCCGCCGGCAGCTTGGCCTGGGAGGCGCGCAGATTGGCCCGCTCCACGGTGGAGTCCAGACTCAGCAGCAGCTGTTCGGCCTTGACCGGTTTGCCCGATTCGAAGGTGATGGCATCGATGGTGCCCGCCAGCTCGGTGGAGAGGGTCACCCCCTGATTCGGCTCGATGAAGCCGATCGCTTCGATGGTCGGTACCCAATCCTGCGCCTTGGTCACCATGGCGGTGACTGGGAACTCGGGTTCCGGCCGGTTGGCCATGTATTGGGCAATCATCTTCTGTTTGAACAAATTGAAGCCGATGACGCTGCCAAACAGGGCGATCGCTATCAGCAACATAATGGCCATCCATTTTTTCATGAACAGGCTCCTGAGGTGGAAATGTGGGGGAGTAAAATGGCATTCCAGCTGGCGCGGATCGCGGTTTCCAACTGCGATTCGGTCAACGTGATGTTGTGTACCCTGCACTGCAGGGCAAGATGCATGACACTGTCCAGACTCAACACCTGGAGTGCCCGTATCGGTAAATCAATAAACAGTCCTTGTGCCACGCCCTGTGCAAAAAAGCGGTCCAGAGGTTCCCATGCCGCCAGGATGACCGGATTGGTTTCCAGGTCTGCCCCCAATGGCGAGCTCTCGTACTGCAATTTGCACTTGATGGCGTTTGGTTCGTTAACAAAAATGGTATGAATATTGAGCCATAGTTGGCGAAATTGTTGAAATGAAACTTTATCGACATCTACACCGGCCATGACCATGGGGACACACTGCAAGATAGTGTGTTGATGCAGCTGCCGGATCAGGTCATCCTTGTCGCCGAAGTAGCGATAGATGGTGCCGGTAGCCACGTTGGCCTTTTTGGCGACTTCCGCAATCGACAGACCATGAAAACCCCGCTCACCCAGCACCTCATGGGCTGCGTTGAAGATGCTCTCTTTCTTATCCGGAATCATCAGTGTGTCTTTCAATTGAATGAACGTTCATTCATTTTAGGTGGGTGTCAAATCAAGTCAAGGTTGCAAGACAATTTGACATGGGAATTACCCCTTTTCGGGGGCAGGCGGGGGATAAGTGGAAGAAAAATGCACGATATGCTTGAAAAAACAACGGTCAGTGCATTGGTGGCAGAAAAGTGTAGACAAACCCCCGTCCATCATCAATAATGCGCCCCGTTCGACAGCGTAGCGCCCGTAGCTCAGCTGGATAGAGCGCTGCCCTCCGGAGGCAGAGGTCACAGGTTCGAATCCTGTCGGGCGCACCATCAAACGTGCGCCGGTTAAACGGGCGTGTTGTGGAACGAAAACAGCTGTGGTGGCTGTAGCTCAGTTGGTAGAGTCCCGGATTGTGATTCCGGTTGTCGTGGGTTCGAGCCCCATCAGCCACCCCATTTTACAGCTTGTCAGGTATGCGAAGGTGGCGGAATTGGTAGACGCGCTAGCTTCAGGTGTTAGTGCCCCCCGGGTGTGAGGGTTCGAGTCCCTCTCTTCGCACCATACTTGCTGTATGATGAGGATGAGCATCAGGTCGTCTTTGTTTTTTGAAGTAAACTATTTTGAAAGAAATAGCCTCGGTGATTAGCGCAGTCCGGTAGCGCATCTGGTTTGGGACCAGAGGGTCAAAGGTTCGAATCCTTTATCACCGACCACATTTAGAAAAACCCCGCTTCGGCGGGGTTTTTTGCTTTCTGGCCTTTTCTGCGCCAGCTCTCCTCTATCTCTGTTACGTCTGTTTACACTCTATCCGGGCTGCGCGCCCCGGCTTTCGGTTATGCTGCTGCCTCGAGTCACTGACAACCGGATGTCATCGGCCCACTTCAGGCGTTTTTCCATGACTAATAAAATTTCCGTTGCTTGCACTCCTGCCATACTGGCCGCCTTGCTGCTGGGGGGGTGTACCATCAAGCCGCCATCAACCGATGTGATGATGGGCTCCATTACTTCACAACCGCAGGAGCGGGCGCTCTCTCCCTTGCTGACCAGCGGCGACTTTTGCGTCGCGGTGTCGCAACAGAAGGTGCTGGCCCTCTCCTGCAGCGGCAAAGACGATCAGCTATTCGAGTGGGATCTGGGGGAGTTACGCCTGCAGGATCGTTGTCTGCAAGCCAAAAACGACAGCGAGCTGATGCTGGCCCCCTGTGACGGTCAGCCGCAGTGGGAGTGGCAGAAGGACCGGCTGTTCAACAGCAAGGTCTCCCGTTGCCTCGATGTGGCCGGGCGACGCCATACTCCCGGTACGCCACTGCGGCTGGCCGAATGTTACGGTGGCGCGAACCAGAGCTTCAGCTGGCAGCGGCCCAATCCCTGGCTGGAGACCCTGAAAAAACAAAGCCTCACATGGTGAGGCTTTGCTGTTTCCATTCGGCGTTAGAGGAAAGATGAGCTCAGGCTGGACTGAACGTCGCGGTGCTTGCTGCCGAGCGGGATCAGGCGGCAGACATCCTCACTACCCGCACCCTCCAGCGAATCGAGCCGGTTGATCAGCAGAGATTGAATGCCGTGTAGTTGATTGGCTTGCTCCAGCGTTGCTATCAGCTGCCGTGAGTCTCTCTCATCTTCCACCTCCTCTTCATAAAAGAGGGGGGTGACACCGCGCAGAATCGTCATCTGGTTGAGTAACATGGGTTTGTTGGACAGTGCCCAGATTGGATTGTTCAGGTTGCTGCGAGAGATAGCGGTGACTGCATCTCCCTGTGAGGTCAGCACCGCGATACCACAGGATTGATCGTGACTGAACGCAGCCGTCATTGCTGCCAGTGCCATGCAGTGGCTGGATTGATCGCTGTGATGGGACGCTTTCTGCCAGCGTGGTTGAATCGGGTCTATTTCACGTTCTGCTCCGTGTGCGATGCGAGCCATGGCTTCCACTGCCTCGACCGGATAGAGACCCGCCGCCGATTCGGCCGACAACATGACGGCATCCGTGCCGTCTATCACCGCATTTGCGATATCCAGCACCTCGGCTCGGGTTGGCATTGGGCTACTGATCATGGACTCCATCATCTGGGTGGCCGTGATGACCGGTCGGCCGAGCTGATGGCAACGTTTGATCAGCTTCTTTTGTACGCCGGGCAGTCTGGCATCGCCAATCTCTACCCCCAGATCTCCGCGCGCCACCATGACGATGTCTGCGGCGCGAATAACCTCGTCCATCGCCTCGACTGAGGCCACCACTTCTGCTCGTTCCACCTTGGCGACGATGGCGGCATGACTGCCTGCGGCCCGGATCAGCGTTCTGGCCTCAGCAAGGTCGGCAGCACAACGAGGGAAGGAGACGGCGATAAAGTCGGCCTCGATCTGGCTGGCGGTCAATATATCGGCTCTGTCTTTGTCGGTGAGTGCCGGGGCGCTGAGCCCTCCACCCAGTACATTGATCCCCTTGCGGTCGGAGAGGGGGCCACCGATCTGCACCCGGGTGAAGATGCTGCTTCCTTCGATATGCAGGACCTCAAGCTGGATCCGGCCATCATCCAGCAGCAGGATGTTGCCGCTGCGTACGTCGTTGATCAGCTCCGGGTAGTCGAGGCTGACGCGATTCTGATCGCCCGGTTGGTCACCTGGCGCCGCATCAAGGATAAAAGAGGCGCCAGGGGTCAGAGTGATGCTCCCTGCGGCAAAGCGGGCAATACGGATTTTTGGGCCTTGCAGGTCGGCCAGGATCCCAATATGGAGCCCCAGCCGGGCGGCGGTCGTGCGGATTAGGCTGGCGGTGGCAATATGTTGCTCACCGCTGCCATGGGAGAAGTTCAGGCGAAACACATTGGCGCCAGCCTCCATCAGTTTTTCCACCATGTCGGCCGTTGAGCTCGCAGGGCCCAGAGTGGCAATGATTTTGGTTTTACGCATCGGAAACATCCCTTCTCGGATTGGGCAATGAAAAAAGGGTGGTCAATTGACCACCCTTTGTCTGTTACAAGATCAATAATCGACAACTTTTTTGGCGTTCCATACCGTCAAGGCGAGCAGCATGGAGACCACGGATGCACCGAGCCAGAAATACTGGGCACTGCTGAAGTCATAGTGAGTGACACCATCGACCACGCTGGTTTTGATCAGGGCGGCGGAGACCAGCTCCTGACAGGAGGCTGCGATGTAGGAGCAGAGGCCGATAAAGCCCTTCACGGCGCCCACGGCAGTTTTTGGCATCAGGTCACAGGCTGTCAGGCCCGCCAGGAACACGACCAGTCCCCCGATGGCATAACCGATCAGCGCCAGTGCGACGGCATCCATCATGCGGCTCTGCGGGCCCCAGAACATCAGGCACATACCGGCAATGTTGGCCAACCCGTAGAGCAGGGTCGGGATGTGGCGGTTGGCGTTGAAGATTTTGTCAGAGATGATGCCCGCCAGAATGGCGCCGAGGAAACCGGCGATGGGGTAGGCAGACATGGCAAAGCCCGCATCGATCAGGTTGTACCCTTTCTGCTCTTGCAGATAGAGCACGGCCCAGGAGCTCATGGCGTAGCGAGACATGTACATGCAGGCACAGGCTGCCGCGATCAGCCATACGGTCGGCTGTTTAAGCACAAACAGCTGGGCGCGACGGATCTCGGCTGGCTCGACCTTCTTGGTGATCTCCGCTTGTTCGCCAAAGGCAACGGCAGGTTCTGGCAGGGCATAGGTCTGCGGGCGATCTTTCAGCACCAGATACATGCACAGCGCGGCAGCCAGAGAGGCAAGACCGGCACCGATAAAGCCTGCTTTCCAGCCGAAGAAGCTGACGATGCTGGCGGTCAGGATCCAGGAGATGCCTTCACCGATGTTGCGGGAGCCGCCCCAGATGGAATAGACGGAGCCCCGCTGTTTGGGGGAGAACCACTGGAAGATGGAGACGCAGGATGGTGCAGAACCGACCGACTGGAACCAGCCATTCAGACCCCACATCAGCACCAGGAAGAAGGTCGCGGTATTCATGCCCATCAGGATGGTACAGATGGAGGAGAGACCGAGCGAAACCGACATGAAGCGGCCAATGTTGGCGTAGTCGGAGAGGAAGCCGTTCGAGAACTTGCCTACGGCATAGGTAAACAGGAAGGCGGAGCCAATGATCCCCAGCTCTTCCAGCGTCACTATGCCGGCGTCCAGCATGGGTTTCTTGACCACGTTCAAACTCATTCGGACGACGTAGAACATGGCGTAGCCGAGTACCAGACCGAGGAACACCTGCCATTGGTACTTGCGGTAAATCGAGCGGATTTTATCGGGCGAGGCATCCATGACCGGAAGGTCTGCTCGCGTTTTGAAAAAGTTGAACATATTGTTCTCCGTGTATGTTGGGCTGCAAGGTTTCAGAGGAAGCTCTGTTAGCTGGAGCCATCATATGAAAGGAGAAAACGGGGCGGCAAAATGGCCGAAATGAGTCAAACTTGACTCAATCGTGTGGGTTTCATGGGGCGAAAATGACTTCTTTTGACTGTCCCGGTAACTAGCGATGAATAACAATAGGCTCCTGTAACAGGGAGGTGAGTCAAAACTGGCTCACCCCTGATGAAATGATTTTTACACCTTGTGTTGAATATTGGATGTACCGCACATAATCCGATAATTGCCAGCGAGCCGACAGAGAGACCATGCCCATATTTTGCCGACAGCTCCCGTTTTTGCTGGTCGCGATCCTGCTGCCTTTTACCCCTCTCCATGCCTCGACCCTGACGGTATTGACCTCCTTTTCGGAGGCGCCGGTCAAGGCGGTGATCGAGGGGTTCTCCCGGCAATATCCGGCGATCCGCGTTGAGGTCATCTATCGCCGGACGCTGCCCGCCTTGCGGCTGCTGACTGCGGATGATGCTCCCGGGGTCGACATCATCATGTCTTCATCCCCGACTTTTTTTCACACGTTGGATCAGGCTGGTTTGCTGGCCGGTTTATCGGCTGAAACAGTGCCTCCCGATTGGCTGACCCCCCATATGTTGGGGCTGGGCAACAAGGTGGCCGTGGTTGGATACTCGGGCAGCGGCATCATGTATAACCGCCGCTATCTGGACAAGTACCACCTGCCGGTACCGACCACCTGGCAGCAGCTGGCTTCGCCACAGTTCATGGGGCATGTGATGATGAGCTCCCCCTCCCAGTCAGGTACGACCCATATGATGGTGGAGAGTGTCTTGCAGCAGTATGGCTGGGAGCAGGGATGGGCACTCCTGATGAGGCTCGGCAGCAACCTGTCGGCCATTACGGCCCGCAGTTTCGGGGTTAGCGATGGAGTGACTCGCGGTCTGGCCGGTGCCGGTCTGGTGATCGACAGCTATGCCCGCAACAGTCAGGCTCGTTTCGATCACGTTGGCTTCAATATCCTGCCTGATGCGGTGATCCTGCCTACCTATCTTGGCGTTGCTCGCAGCAGCGAGCATCCGGCCAATGCGGCCCACTTCATCAAGTATCTGTTATCAGCCAAGGGGCAGGCCATTATCGCCACCCCGGGTATGGCCAAGGTGACGCTGAATCAACCCCGCCTTGCCAGCGAGGCCAAATATGTCACCGACAAAGATCTGCTGTACCGGCGCGCCGGTCTGCTCAAGGCGTTGTTCGAGCAGACCATTACCCAGCAGTTACCGCGGTTGAAGCTCACCTGGCAGGAGATCAACGGCGCGGATACCCGCGGTGATCCTGCCCGTGAACGTCTGCTGGAACAGGCAAGAGCCAAAGCCAGCACTCCCCCTTTGAGTGAGCTGGAGGCTAGTGACCCGGCCCTGCTGGCGCAGTTTGACGGACTGTATGAACGAGATCAGAGTAATCCGCAAACCGAGAAGGTGATGCACCAGTGGCGCCAGACTATGGAAGCTCGTCTTGGCGAGGCTCGCCTGCTGGTCGATCAGGCGGTCAAGCCATGATGGGCCGGGGTCGCTTGTTGCGCTTGCCGAGAAGTCTGGGCCGTCGTCTTATTCTCGCGTTTGTTTCTATTACGGTCCTGACCTGTGTCATGGGGATGGCGGCTTACATGGTGTGGGGTCGACTGGGGCAGCAGGTAAACCGGATTGTTGAAGAGAGTCTGCCGGCCATCGGCAGCGCCTATCAGCTGGAGCGGGCCAGCTCCCGTCTGTTGCTGCTATTGGCACAGTTGCGTGATACCCGGGATCCGGTGAAATATAGCCAGCTTTCTGTGGCGGTCTCCAGCACCCTGCTTGATATCCGCAACGCATATCCTCGGGGCAGTGAGGATGATCGCTCACAGCAGCAGGCGTTCACCGAACTGAACTTGCTGGTGGAAAATCATGGTACTTACCTCAAGCGCCAGATCGATCATCTTGAGTCGTTGCAACAGTTACAGAAGCGGATCAACTGGCTGCATCAGGATTTGGTGGACGATGTGGCGCCGCTGTTGCAAGAGGTAGAGTGGCATCTCACCGGTATGGTTGGTAACCCGAATGACATGGGGGAGTTTGGCTCCGTCATCAAGGAGTTCTCTGCCTTGCAAGACCTTACGTTCAAGGAGAATGAGCTGCTGGCGCTGGTCAACGAGGTGATTGCCCAGCGCAATCAGCAGGATCTGGAGAGTGCATTTCTGTTTATCGGCTACAAGATCGACGAGATGGATGAGCTGATCTCCCGCCTGGCCGAGTATCCTTCGACCGTGAGCTATCGCCAGATCCTGCAGGATATCGTGACGCTGGTTAAGCCGAACGGGCACCTTTACCTGTTGTTGCAAGCCGATGCGCAAACCCACCAACAGCTAACAGCACTGCGGCCACAGCTTGATAGCGCAGTCTCTCGCTACCATCAGCGGGTCTCTCTGATCGTGACCGAGGCTAACCGCTCTCTGAGTGCGCTCGGTCGCAACAGTAGCCAGATGGTGGCAACGGGCAAGCTGGTGATCCTGGTGGTGCTTGGACTATCCATCTTGATCAGTATTTTCGTGCTGGTGGTGCTGATTGGGCGCAGGTTGATTGGCCGGCTCGATACCCTGGGGCAGGATCTCGCCCGGGTTGCGGAAGGTCAGATGGATGCGGTGGTCAGAACGCAAGGCCGGGACGAGATCGGTCAACTGGGGGAGAGCCTGCGCCACTTCTGTCAGCAGCTGCAACAAATGGAGAAGACCAATGCCCTCAACCTCATCAATAACACCCAGGCCTGCTTAATTACCTGTCATCCCGATGGCACCATCGAATCGGTCAACCCCAGTGCCTTGACCCTGTTTCAGCAGACGGTGATCAAACCTGAACAACCTCTGTGGCAGGTATTCCCCGATGATGCCAAGGCCATGCTGGCTGCCCAGTTCGAGCCCGGGCAGCAACTGCTCACGCTGGGCTACAGTGAGTGCACCATTGCCACCGGCGCTGACAGTCAGCCCCGTTTCCTGCACTTCAACCTGCGTCGGTTCGAGCAGGGGCGCGGACACAGGTTCATTATCACCATCACGGATGTGACCCGGCAGGAGATAACGGCCCGAGAGTTGGGGTCGCTGGTGGCTGAGCGTACCCGGGAGCTGACAGAAAAAAACCGGCTGCTTGCCGCAGAGGTGGTGCAGCGACAACAGGCAGAACACAACTTGCTGCAGACGCAGGATGAGCTGATCCAGGCGGCCAAGATGGCAGTGGTGGGGCAGGCAATGACCAGTCTGGCCCATGAACTCAATCAGCCGCTATCAGCCATGATGACCTACCTCTATACCAGCCGTGCGGCGCTGGATGCCGGTCACTACCACTCTCTGGGCAGCGATCTTGGCAAGATCGAGAAACTGAGCCAGCGCATGCATCGCATCATTACCGCCTTGCGCAATTTTGCCCGTAAATCGCCCACCCCCGATACCCGCATCCGGCTCGATCCGAAAGAGTTGGCCGATCAGGCGCTGTTGCTGCTAGAAACCCGTGCGAAGCGCGATAGCTGCCAGTTGCAAAACGAACTGCCGGATGGGCTGTGGATTGAGGCTGATCCCGTGCTGGTTGAACAGGTGTTGGTCAATCTGCTGGTTAACGGGATGGATGCTATCGCCGGACGGGAGCTGCGCCAGATCCGTCTGCTGTGTCTCGCACAGGAGGGCGGGTCGCTGTGCATCGGAATTGCCGACAGTGGACCCGGATTTGGTGAGGCCATCCTGCCCAAACTTTTTACCCCCTTCACTACCTCCAAAGAGGTGGGCTTGGGGCTGGGACTGACCATCTGTCGCTCCCTGCTGGCGCGCTGCGGGGCGGATATCTTGCTGGGCTCCACGTTGGAGAGGGGGGCCATGGTTATAGTGGAATTTGCCGGGGGGCGTAAGCCACCGAAGGAGATGAAAAGCGATGCTGTTACCCCATAATCGTCAGGCCAATGTGTTGCTGGTGGACGACGATGAGGACGTGTTGGAGTCCTATTGCCACCTGTTGCGCCTCTCCGGCTACCAGCCCAGGGCAACCACCTCTCCCCATGAGGCGTTGGCATTGTTGTCACAGCAGTGGCCGGGGGTGGTCGTGTCCGATATCTATATGCCCGCCATGAACGGCATGGAGCTGCTGGACCGGGTGCTGGAGATCGATGGCGAGCTGCCGGTCATCATGATCACCGGGCACGGCGATATCCCTTTGGCGGTGCGGGCAGTCAAGCTGGGTGCCTTCGATTTCCTGGAAAAACCGCTTAATCCCCAGTCGTTGCTCGATCTGCTGGAGCGGGCCTGCGCGCAACGCAGCACGATCATGGTCCAGCGCAGCGAGATCCGGGCGACGGTAGAGGATGAGCTGATCGGCACCAGTCCGCAACTGGTCGCGATCCGTCAACAGATCAACCAGTTGGCGCAGACCGACAAGGATCTGATGCTGGAAGGGGCACCGGGTTCCGGACGCTACACGCTGGCGCAGTTGCTGCACAAGATCAGTGCACGCAAGGCGCATCCGTTCCACCTTCATGATTGTGCGTCAGCGTGCTCCCTGAGCGAGATCCAGGCCAGTCTGGTCAAGGCAGAGCAGGGGACGCTGGTGCTGCAATCTCCGGCAAGGCTGACGGCAGAGTGCCAGCGCTGGCTGGGAAACCATCTGCTGGAGCAGGAGCGGCGGGGAGAGAAGTCACTGCGTACCATCGCCCTGTTTGAGGAGTCTCCCGAGGCGCTGGTTGAGCAACAACTACTGATGCCCCAGCTCTACTACTTTCTTTCCCAGGTGAGACTCAAACTGCCGAGGCTGGTTGAGCGAAGCTGTGACATCATTCCCCTTTTTCGCCATTTTTTGCGAGAAGGGTGCAAGCGGATAGGCAAGACGGTGCCCGCAGTGGATCGTGCCTATCTGGAGACCCTCAAGCGCCACCAGTGGCCCGGCAATATTCGCGAGTTGAGAAACGTGGCCGAACTCTATGCGGTCGGGATCATCAAGCTGGCGGGCTCTGAGCGAGCCATCCCCGGCGCGAATGCCAAGGAGCCGCTGGACGATCTGGTCGACGAGTTTGAACGGCGGGTGATTGAGGACACCCTGTTCCTCTTTTCTGGCCGGGTGACCGAGGCGGCCAGCTACCTTGGCATTCCCCGCAAGAAGCTCTATCTGCGGATGAAGAAGCACGGGCTCGACAAGGAGCAGTTCAAGCCTGGTAGCTGATGGCGGTTGCAGGTGACGCATTCATCGATCCTGACCGATAATGATGCAGTCCTGATTGAGCGGGAGTGGATCATGAGATGTCCAAGTTGCATGAGTGAGGCGGTGGACAAGGTTGAGGATGAACGGGTCGGCAAGGCCTGTGCAATGGGGTGTGGTGCTGCGGGTGGCTACGCTTGTGCCGCCACCTTTGCCAAGCTGGGTGCCGGTTGGGGAGCCTCTTTGGGCAGTCTTGGCACGCCGGTCGGCGCTATCGCAGGCGCAGTGGGGGGCGCCTTGCTGGGTGGGGCGACCGGAGGCGGGTTGGGTCTTTTGCTGGGCCGTTCCATCGATCGGCAGATTTCACGGGAATATTGCTGCACGGCCTGTGATTACCGTTTCAAGCGGTGAGCATGCCAACTTCGGCACAGTGACAGTCATGGATACCACACCGGGTATCCATGTTGATCTGCTTCTGGCCTGAAATCAGGCTGCGCTGACGCTCTCCAGTTCGAACAGTTTTTCCAGATAGACGGCAACGCCATCTTCATCGGAGGTGAGGGTCTGCTCATACTCCGGCAGCGCTATTTTCAGGCGATCGTGGGCGTTGCCCATCACAATTCCGCGTCCCACCATGGTCAGCATCTCGAAGTCGTTCATGCCATCCCCGAAGGCGATCGCCTCGGACATGTCGAAACCGTTCTGTTCCAGCACGGCACGCACCGCGTTGCCCTTGTGAACCCCGGCGTGCATCACTTCGAGGCAGTCCGGCAATGAGAAGGTGACGTTGAGCTGATCGCCGTAGCGCTGGTTGAGGTGCGCCTCGATCTTCAGCAGCTTCTCGTGGTCGCCGATGTAGAACACCTTGTTGATCTTCTCTTTCGGCTCCTTGGTCAGGTCATCGACCAGCCGATAGGTGAAGCCGGACTCGTCGTGGAAGCTCAGCAGCCAGGGCAGCTCCTCTTCGACCACCCAGTCATCGCCCTGATAGACGTTGAGGTGGATGGAGGGGTCGCGCTCCAGCGCGATCAGCTCGGCGGCGATTTCGGCTGGCAGCGGCTGGTTGAACACCAGCTGGTCCTGCTTGTCATGAACCACGGCACCGTTGGAGGTAATGAGGTAGATGTCCATCCCCAACGCATCGCGGAAGCTGCGCACGTCCACGTGGTGACGGCCGGTGGCGACCACAAATTTCACACCTTGTTCTACCAGGCGGTGCAGGGTATCCCGGGTGCGGGAAGAGATCTGGTGCTGCTTGTTGAGCAGGGTGCCATCGAGATCGGATACAACTACCTTGAACATCATTACCTCGGCATCAATTGAAAACAGGGGCAGTTTACCTTAGCCCGCACTGTCACCCCATTTATTTAGGGTTACAAAAAATAGCCAGCTCAGAAGCGGGCGAAAAATTCAGCCATCGCGTTCAGGGCGGGCTGGCGCTTGTCATCCGTCTCCATCAGCAGTTCATGCCAGGCACCCTCGATCCGCAGCGGCTTGCCCCCTTCGCACTTTGCCAGGGTGCAGAAGCGATCCTGGGCGGCATTGTCCACGATCTTGTCGTCGCCTGCCTGCAGGACCAACAGGGGGGTCTTGATGGCACCCGCCTCGGCGATAGCGGCATCGGCACCGGTGATACCCTGATAAATCCAGTGGGCAGTGGCGCCACCCAGCTTGATCTGCGGGTACTGCTCGTAGAGCTGGCGGAAGGCCTGATAACGGGAGTGGCTGTGGGTCAGCCCGTTATCGGCAAAGCCGTCATCCTGATAGGGGCCCTGACCGGGGCCGTAGGGGGGCTCGCCGATCCAGCCGCCGACCGTCCCCAGGGTGGCTGCCAGCCCCTTGGCCAGCCACTTGGGCAGGCCGCCGAGATTGATGCCCAGCATGGGGGAGGAGAGCACGGCTGCCTTGATATCGCCTGGCCAGCGCTCCAGATAGCGGGCTGAGATGGCACCGCCCATGGAGTGGGCCAGCAGGAACAGCTTGGCGGGCTGGTCAGCCATGATTATCTGGTCGTGAAGCTGCTTGAGATCGACCACATAATCGTCGAACTGATCGACATATCCCTTCTGCGGATCATCCAGCATCCGGCCGGACATCCCCTGACCACGGTGATCGATGAGATAGAGGCTGTAGCCCTGACGCCAGAGATCCCACGCCAGCTCCTGATACTTGAGGTAGCTCTCGACCCGGCCATTGACGATGAGGATGGCGCGATCGACCTTGGCTTGCCGCAGGGCGGCATAGCGGATGGTGACGCCATCCTTGCCCTTGAACTCCCCTTCGACGGCATGCTGGCGCCAGAAGTCGGGCAGGGTTTGCCGGTAGAGAGTGGGCACATCGGCTTCGCTGGTGAGCGGATAGGTATTGGTCACGGCAAGGGCTCCGGCAGAAAACAGGGTCAAGGCCAACAGGGAAAGAGCGAGGGGGTTCATAAAGCACACTCCTGCTGCCAATGGTGATAAAGGGCGGCGATATCTCCCGAGCAGAGCAGCGCCATGCTGGCTTGCAAGCGGGGCAGGGGCCAGTGCCACCACTGCATCTCTTGCAGCATGGCGCTCTGCTCATCGCTGAAGCGACGGCGGATCGGCTGGGCCGGGTTGCCGCCGACGATGGTGTAAGGGGCCACATCTCTGGTCACCACGGCGCGGGTGGCAATGACGGCACCATCACCAATGGTGATGCCGGGCATGATCATCGCCTCCGAGCCGATCCAGACATCGTTGCCAATCCGGGTGTCCCCCTTGCGCAGAAAGCCGCTGCGAGCCCCCTCGCCAAAGGTATCGGGGTTGAACGGGAAGGTGGAGACCCAATCCAGCCGGTGGCCCTGATTGCCCGCCAGCATGAAGGTGGCACCCGAGGCGATGGAGCAGAACTTGCCGATGATCAGGCGGTCTACTTCCGTGCCCCACTGGCCGCTCTCCCAGCTTGCACGGGTCGAGCCATCCCCCAGCAGATAGCGTACGCAGTGATCCTCGAACGGCTTGCCGTGGTAGTAGCTATAGTCGCCGGCCTCTATGTTCGGGTTGGTCAGGTGATCCCTGATGATTTGCGATTCCAGCCAGCTGCCAAAAGGGTTCTCCATCACTCCTCCTGCGGATCGTCCAGCTCGCTCTGCTGCGCCCAGCCTTTGCGGGTCAGCTGCATCCGTTGCCACCACTCTTCGTCCGCCAGAATTTCACCGGCCGGGCCGAGCTGGGGATAGGGCATCTCTTTCTCTTTGCAGAGCTGGGCATAGATGGGGTAACCCCCCTCGAACAGGATACTGTTCTGCTCTTCCAGCGTGAGCGGGCAGCCGCGCTGATAGCAACCGGCCAGCTCGCGCTGGCGCTGCGCTTCGTAGAGGATGGCGGCAGCCGCTACCGAGACGTTGAGGGATTGCACCATGCCGACCATGGGGATGACGATATGGTGATCGGCCAGCGCCAGCGCCTCTTCACCGATGCCGTGCTTCTCCTGACCCACCAGAATGGCGGTCGGTTTGGTGTAGTCGATGGCGCGAAAATCGACCGAACTGTCGGAGAGGTGGGTCGCCAGGATCTGCATGCCGGAGGCTTTCAGCTCGGCAACCGCGCTGCCGATATCCGGGTGCAGTTTTACATCGACCCAGTTCTGGCTGCCGCGGGCGGTGCCCTTGCGCTTGTGGATCCAGGTTTTGGGCCAGACGGCGTGTACTCGGTGGATGCCGATGGCATCGGCGGTGCGCACGATGGCGGCCAGATTGTGAGGTTTATGGACCTCTTCCATACAGACGGTCAAATCGAGCTGACGCTGGGCCAGCATGTCAGAAATGCGCTTGAAGCGTTCGGGGGTCATGGCTTGTCTCTATAAAAGCAGCAGGCGGCTTGCGCCGCCTGTATTCAGTTCTTCTGTCGGCTCACCTTGAGCACGTTGGGCATCACACGGATCTTGCGCATGATGTTGGCTAGGTGGATGCGGCTCTTGGTAGTGATGAGCAGGCTGACCTGATAGACCCGGCCATCCTTCTCTTCGGTGCTGATGGCGTGAATGTTGGCGCCAGTGGCGGCAATCACGTTGGCCAGCTCGGCCAGCGCACCCTGATGATTGATGATCTCGATGCTGATGCCGGTGCGGAACTCCTGTTCCTGCTCCTTGTCCACTTCCCACTGCACGGGCAGGTACTTGTCTGGCTCCTTGCTGTAGCCCTTGATGTTGCGACAGGTTTCCTGATGGATCACCAGCCCCTTGCCTGGGCTGATGTGGGCGATGATGGCATCCCCCGGGATCGGGCGGCAGCAGTTGGCGAAGGTGACCAGCATGCCATCGGCACCCTTGATCGGCATCTTCTTGCTGCTGGACTTGGGTTGCTCTTCCGGCGGCAGTTCATCCCCCAGCATGCGGCGCGCCACCATGACGCTCATGGCGTTGCCAAGGCCCACATCGGCCAGCAGCCCCTGCAGGTTCTCGTGCTTGGTGTCGGCCAACACCTGCTTGATGCGTGGCTCGGGAATATCTTCGATATTCTTGGCGCCCAGCGCGTGGTTGAGCAGGCGACGACCCAGCACCACCGACTCTTCGGTGCGCAGGTTCTTGAGGAACTGGCGGATCTTGGAGCGTGCCTTGGTGGTCACCACGAAGTTGAGCCAGGCCGCGTTGGGGCGGGCGCCCGGTGCCGTGATGATCTCCACCGTCTGACCCGAATGCAGCGGGCTGCTGAGCGGGTAGGGGTGGCGGTCGACCCGGGAGCCGACACAGGCATGGCCGATATCGGTGTGCACCGTGTAGGCGAAGTCCACCGGCGTGGCGCCAGCGGGCAGCTCCATGATGCGCCCTTCGGGGGTAAAGACGTAGATCTCGTCGGGGAACAGGTCGGTTTTGACCCCTTCGATAAATTCAAAGGAGCTGCCGGCGCTCTGCTGCAATTCCAGCAGGCTCTGCATCCAGCGCTGGGCGCGGATCTGGGCGGTGGTGCCCGAGCTGTCGCCATCCTGCTTGTAGGCCCAGTGGGCGGCAACCCCCTTGTCGGCCATCTGATCCATGAATTCGGTGCGGATCTGCACCTCGACCGGTACCCCGTGCGGCCCCACCAGCGAGGTGTGCAGCGACTGGTAGCCGTTGGTCTTGGGGATGGCGATGTAATCCTTGAAGCGGCCGGGGCGCGGCTTGTAGAGGCTGTGCATCTGCCCCAGCACCCGGTAACAGGTATCTATGTCCTTCACCTTGACCCGAAAGGCGTAGATATCCATTACCTCATGAAATTGCAGCTCTTTTTTCTCCATCTTGTTGTAGATGGAGAAGAGGTTCTTCTCGCGACCACTGACTTGATGCTCTATGCCTGCCTCTTTCAGGCGACCGCTGATTTCGCTCTGGATGGAGTCGATGATCTCTCGGCGATTGCCACGGGCGCGGCGAACCGATTCGCGCAGCACACGGGATCGCATCGGATAGAGCGCCTCGAAACCCAGCTCTTCCAGCTCGTTCTTCATGGTGTGAATACCGAGGCGGTTAGCGATGGGGGCGAAGATTTCGAGGGTTTCCCGGGCGATGCGGCGGCGTTTGTCCGGTCGCAGGGAGCCCAGGGTACGCATATTGTGGGTGCGGTCGGCCAGCTTGATCAGAATGACCCGGATATCCTGGGTCATTGCCATCACCATCTTGCGAAAGTTCTCGGCCTGCGCCTCTTTGCGATCGCGAAATTTCAGCTTGTCGAGCTTGGAGACCCCGGCCACCAGTTCTGCAACCGCATTGCCAAACTGTTCGGCCAGATCGGCCTTGGTCACCGAGGTGTCTTCAATGACGTCGTGCAGCACGGCGGCCATCAGGGTTTCATGATCGAGGCGCATGTCACCCAGGATCCGGGCAACGGCAACAGGGTGGGTGATATAGGGTTCGCCACTGGAACGCATCTGTCCCTGGTGGGCATCGCGGGCCACCACATAGGCTTGCTTGAGCTTCTCAACCTGCTCTGGCGGCAGGTAGGAACTGGCTATTTCTTTAAGGTTTTCAAATAAATACAAGACAGTCCCCGCAGCGGTGAAACGGCAATTCGTAGAATTGAGGGTAGAGCCCTGAGTTTGCGAGGTTTTCGAGCGGTTGTAAATGGGGATGAACAGTCGGCACCCGGGCGGGTGCCAACCGGGGGAATTACTTAACCGCGGCCTTCGGCGATGGCAGCAACGGCAGCCAGCTCGGCGGCTTCCTGCTCTTGCTGCTCGTAGCGGTCCTGGGTGTCCATCACTTGATTGTTCACCAGACCCAGCTCGATCTCACGCAGGGCGATCACAGTCGGCTTGTCGTTCTCTTCGTCGACCAGGGGATCTTTGCCTTGTACCGCGATTTGACGAGCGCGGCGCGCGGCGACCAGCACCAGGTCAAAACGGTTACCTACCTGTTTTACAGCATCTTCTACAGTAACGCGTGCCATGCAGGACTCCAGTGTTTGGGCTTTCTGTATTTAGAAAAGCAGTGTTTAAAAATGACGCAAAAGTTTACTTGTTTTTGGCTTACTCTGCCAGTAGCTGTTGCAGCAAGTTTTTTTGAGCCTGTTGCTGGTGACGCATCTCCAGCCGTTGGCACTCAATAATGGACCTGAGCTGGAACAGCGCCTGCTCGAAGTCTTCATTGATAATGACATAGTCATACTCGTCGTAGTGCACCATTTCGGCAATGGCTTTCGCCATCCGGCCGGCGATCACCTCGCTGCTGTCCTGACCGCGCCCAATCAGGCGGCGTTCCAGCTCTTCGCGGCTGGGGGGCAAGATGAAAATGGATTTGGTCGGCATCTGCTCGCGGATCTGGCGGGCACCCTGCCAGTCGATATCGAGGAATACGTCGATCCCTTTGGCCAGACAGGCTTCGATGGCGGCGCGTGAGGTGCCGTAGTAGTTGCCGAATACTTCGGCCCACTCCAGAAAATCACCGCGTTCGATCAGCGCCTTGAACTCTTCCACCTGTACGAAGTGGTAGTGCACGCCGTGCTCTTCGCCAGGACGGGTGGCACGCGTGGTGTGGGACACCGACAGCTGCATCTTGCCCGCAGCGTTATGTTGGGTCAGCAAGGCATTGAGCAGACTGGATTTACCCGCGCCGCTCGGAGAAGAGATGATATAGAGAGTGCCTTGTTGCGCCATGTTATTACCTTTAATCGAAACCGTTGTTTTGGTTGTAGCAGAGGCCGCCGTCTTGTGCCCGAAAGGGAGACAGCCAAACGCAAAACGCGGAAAATTATTGAGTCAGGAGGATGTAAAGGCGGCGAATTTTACCAGAATGCGGCGAATAAAAAAACGGCCGGAATCATATTCCAGCCGATCAAAGTATTCGTAGCTTGCTGCGGGAGCGTAACCCACATCAGCCTTGATTGTGCCTTTTGGGGCGGGCTGGGGCCATCAGGTTATCCCTGCCTGATGGCTCGGAATTCCCGAGTTGCCCTGTCAGTACGGCAGCTGGCGATCGGCGCAGAGCCGATCGAAGGCGGCGATCACCTGCTCATGGGTGATCTTGGCCATGGCCTCCGGGTCCTTGAGGCGGGTGCGCCAGCTCAATTCGGCCAGCGGCTTGCCGGTCTCCTGCTCGACCAGCTCCTGATAGACGCTGACCACGTAGTCGCGGCACAGATAGGGGCCGGTGCGAGCGGGATTGTGGTGGGCATAGAGGCCGATCACCGGCGTGCCCACTATGGTGGCCATATGGGTGGGGCCGGTATCGGGGGCCAGTACCAGACTCGCCTCGCCAATCAGCGCCAGCAGTTGCTTGAGGTTGGTCTGCCCCACCAGATCGACCGGCTTGCTCTGGCTTAAGCGCCGGATCTCGGTGGCCAGATCCCGCTCCAGTTTGGCTGGCCCGCCACAGAGATAGACCTGAAAGCCCTTGCTGGTGGCGTGATCCGCCAGCGCGGCATAGCCTGCGGCAGTCCAGTTCTTGAACGCCTTGCTGGCGGCGGCGCAGATCAGCAGGGTCGGTTTGCCGCCAATCTTCTCTTTTGCCCACGCCTGATGTTCGGCGCTGATGGGCAGTTGCCAGTCCGGGGTCAGATCCTTGATGCCGAGCTCTTTGGCGAAGGCGAGGAAACCGTCCAGCACGTGGGGGGAGGCGGGGGATGGCACCTTGTGGTTGGTGAACAGCCACTGACCGTCGTTGGCCCGCGCCTTGTCGAAGCCCAGTTTGACCTTGGCCCGGATGCCGAGGGTGGCAATGCTGGCCCGCATCGCCGCCTGCAGGTGGAGCAGGGCATCGAATTTGCGTCCCTTGAGGGTCTGCCAGAGATCGCGATAGCCGCGCCACCCCTTGCTCTTGTCGAAGGGGATCACCTCGACCCCGGGCAGATCGGCGAACAGGGTTGCCTCGATTTTGCCGGTGATCCAGGTGATGCGGGTCTGTGGCCACTCCCGCTGGATGACGCGCACCAGCGCCAGTGCGTGGCAGCAATCCCCGATGGCGGAGAGCCGCAGGATGCAGATGGAGGAGGGTGGCGTTTGAAATAGCGGCATGTTGTGGCGCACGGCTGGCAAAAAGGGTGGATGGCATTATGCAAACTCCCCTCTGGATTGTAAAATTGCGCACAATCGTCAGCCGGGCTTTGCCACCCGAATAGCTGCCATGGCTGGCACATGTTGCGGGCATGCCACAGTCGCAGCCTCATCGCCCATAAACAGGGGCGATCAACGACCCACCGAGCGGGATCTCCACGATGCGAATACAGACCGAACACAACCAGATCTGCTGGTACGCCGAAGGGGCCTTTCGTGACCCCTCTCCCCAGTTATTCGATCCTGCCTGGTGGCAGAACAACCGTCAGGTGGTGGGTACGTCCATCGGGCGGGGGGTGACCTGGTTCGTCAAGGATGAGTCCCGCCATCTGGTGCTGCGCCACTACTATCGCGGCGGCATGGTGGGCAAGGTGGTGCGGGATCGCTTCTGGTTCGAAGGGGTCGAGTCGAGTCGCGCCATGGCCGAATACACCCTGCTGGCCAGGTTGTGCGAACTGGGGTTGCCGGTGCCGCGTCCGTTTGGTGCCCGCATGGTCAAGCATGGCCCCTTCTATCGCGCCGATATCCTGATCGAGCGGATTCGTGGTGCCAAGGATATGGTGGCGCTGCTCAAACAGGGGCCGGTGGCGACCGAGGTGTGGCACAAGATAGGTCAGACGGTGCGTCAGCTGCACGATGCCGGGGTCTATCACGCCGATCTCAACAGCCACAACCTGCTGCTCGATAAAGCGGACAAGGTGTGGGTGATCGACTTTGACAAGGGGGCGATCCGCTCTCCCGGTGAGTGGCAAAAGGCCAATCTGGAGCGCTTGCTCCGTTCATTCAATAAAGAGTCCCAACTGCATACCAGTTTCCACTTCGTACCGGAGAACTGGCAGACGTTGATGAACGGGTATCACACAAAAGCGAGCTGACCCTGTTGCTCGGCGCGAGAGCCAATGTTACTTATTGAGCAGGTATTCAGATCCGGTTTCGAGGCGCCCCATGGAAATGCTCAAGACACCTTTGGTCGATGTGACTGCCCGGCTTGATCCGGGTCTGCTGTCTGATGCCATGACGCTGCTGGAGGCGGGCATCTGGACCTGGTCTGCACAACAGGGGTTGCGCCGTGATCCCTCCTGCCTGCGCCTGCTGGGGTTGGGAGAGAGCTGGCCGGATGATCTCGGCTGGCTGGATCGGGTTCATCCCGACGATGTTGCCCGGCTGGAAGATGCCCTGCTCGCCTGTCAGAGCGGCCGCAGCAGCGGTCTGCGCCTCGAATACCGCATTCTGCATCATCATGGTCACTACATCCGGCTGGAAGAGCGGATGCGTCGCGATGAGCGGGGCTATCTGCTGGGGGTGGTGCGTCACCTCGATCCTGCCGTGGTGCTGGTGGAGGAGCGGCATGGCACCGATCCGCTGACCGGTCTGGAGAGCCGTGGCCGCTTCGAGCAACTGCTTGAGGAGCGGCTGGCGACCGAGAGCGGCAGCTTCAGCCTGCTGCAGTTCTCGGTTGATCACATGGCCAAAATCCAGCAACTGTTTGGCGAAGCGGCTTGCGACGCCATGCTGGCCAAGCTGGCGCGCATCGTGCGCCACGAGCTACGGCGGGAAGATCCCTTTGCCCGCTGGGATGAGGATGGTTTTATCCTGATGCTCTCCCAGACCGAGCGGATGAGCGCGCTGGAGATCGCCGAGCGGCTGCGCCTCGAGATTGCCGATGCCAGCCTGCTGTCACAGCGGCCGGTCACCGTCAGTATCGGGCTGGTGCAGAGCCAGACCGGCGAGCAGCTCGATCATCTGCTGGCCCGGCTGGCCACCTGTCACGGTCAGGCCAGACGGAAGCACAACACCGTCGTCGGCTGAGTGCGGTCAGGGCTGGCCGTGCTGGTCGCGCTGGCAGACCCAGAGCGAGGCCAGCATCAGCAGGCCGCCGATGGTCAGCCGGGTCAGGTCGGTATCCTTGCCCCAGAGCAGCAGATTGACCAGCAAGCCGGCCGGAATGAGCGCATTGTTCATGATCGCCAGCACTCCGCTACTGACCAGCGTCGCCCCCTTGTTCCACAGGAAGTAGCCGAGGCCGGAGGCTCCCACTCCCAGCCAGAGCAGAATGCCCCACTGCAACCCTGATGTCGGATATTGCGGTTTGCCCAGCAGCCACCAGGCGGGCAGGGCGATCACCAGCGCCCCCAGATAGAAACAGCCAAATACTGCTAGTTGCGGTGGTTGCTCCGCCTCCCGCGCCAGCAGTACCTTGTAGCCCACCTGACCGAGCGCGAAACAGAGGTTGGCCCCCTGCACCACCAGAAATCCCAGCACATAGCTTTCGGTCAGACCGTCGAAGCGGATAACGGCCGCCCCGAGTACCGCCAGCAGGGCGCCCCACAGATAGGTGGGCTTGAAGCGTCCCTCCAGCAGATCGTGCAGCAGGGTGACGTAGAGGGGGGTGAAGATGGTAAAGACCAGCACTTCCGGTACCGTCAGCAGCAGGAAGGAGTGGTAGTAGAAGAGATACATGATGCCGAGCTGGATGGCGCCGAGGGCCATCAGCTTGGCCACCAGATCGGGGCGCAGCCAGCGGCGGCGCAGGAAGGGGAGAAACACCAGACTGGCGAGGGCGATGCGGGTCAGCACCGAGAAGTAGGCATCCACCTGGCCAGCGAGGTAGACCCCGATCAGGCTGAAGGAGAATGACCAGAGCAGGGTGACCCCTATCAAGTAGTTCATGTGTTTGATTTATCGTCAGTTGTCAATTTTAAGGGGGCTATGATGGCCGAGATGGAAGCGGCAATCCAGCGTTTATGGGCGCGATTGCCACAGGTCGGAGCATTTAGCTTTACCGCCAGTAATGGCGAGGGGTCGGCGACCGACTGGAATGGTCGGGGCGAGGGGCGTGTGCAGGTGACCGATCATCAGGGTGGCTGGCTGTTTAGCGAGCAGGGCCGCTACACCACGCCCCATGGACGGGAACTCGCCATGCACAACCGCTTCTGGTGGCAGCGCGGTGCGCGGGGGATCCGTCTCTCCCATCTGCGTTATGAGGCGCCGGTCGAGCTGTTCGAACTGCTGCCGCAAGGGGATAGCCGCTGGCTGACCGCCGAGCCGCATCTGTGCGGGGCGGATCACTACAGCGCCGAGCTGACCGAGATCGACGGCGGTTTTTTGCTGAGCTGGCAAATCACCGGGCCGCGCAAGAACGAGCGGCTCAGCTATCGCTATCTAGTCTGACGCTGGCTTGCAGGCATAAAAAAACCGGCGCAAAGCGCCGGTAGCGGGGGACAAATCGGAGGTTTTTTTAAAAACAGTCCCAAAACAGGAGAGATAGACTCTCGTCACACATTCAGAGATGGACTTCAGGCATTCAGGGCATAGCTCAGCATGGCTTGCAGCTTGCTATCGAAGAACCAGGGCAGCAGCACCATCAGCAGGCCCATGATCCCGGCCAGTCGCTGGCGATACTGCCAGCCGGCAATCAGTACCAGACCCCCGCAGAGAGTGGTCAGGATGCCTGACATAGGGTGACCTCGCGCTGCGTGCGGCGCTGTTGCGCCCACTGGTTCATGGCGACCGAGCCGAGGATCAGGGCCAGAGCAACACCAGTGGTGGGGTGGATCTGCTCGCCGAGGAACAGGGCACCCAGCATCACACCGAACAGCGGCACCAGATAGTTGCTGAAGGAGGCGAACGTCGGGCCAGCCTTCTGGATCAGCGCCATGTAGAGGAAGTAGACCAGACCGGTACAGAGGGTACCTAGCACGGTGATCGCGCTCAGGGCCTGGCTGCTCGGCATGGTCAGGTTGCTCAGGTCAACCATGAAGGGTGCGACCAGCAGCAACTGGGTGGCCGAGGAGATCAGGATATTGCGGGCAACCACGACCGGATGGTCCTTGGCGAAGCGCTTGATCATCAGCAGGCCGATGGCGAAGCAGCTGGCACCGAACAGGATGGCAACGGCACCGAGCAGGCCGGCGTTCATGCCCTGGGAGAGCTTCGGCCAGAACAGGGTGAGTACACCGGCAAAGCCGATGATCACCGAGAGCAGACCGGTTTTGGTGATTCTTTCACCAGAAATAAACAGCGGTGCAGCCAGAATGGTTACAAACGGGATACAACCCATGACCACGGCGGCGATGGCGCTATCCACGTACTGCTGGCCCCAGGCGACCATGATGAAGGGGATGGTGGCATCCAGCAGAGCGATCAGCATATAGGTGCGCCACGGGGTGTGCTCACTCTTGAGCCGCATGAACAGGCAGAGCAGACCCAGGGTCAGGCTGCCGCACAGGGCACGACCGGCAGCCACCAGAATGGGGGGCAACTCGGCAACGGCCTGGTGCATGAAAATGAACTGGGAACCCCAGAGCAGGCCAATGGCCAGCAATAACAGATAGCTACGCATTTTAATCTCCGATGTATTAAGCCAGCGCATTCTAGGTAATCTGTTACTATGGTAAAAATGAATTGTTGGCATTTAACTATGGTTAATATCGATGGATAGCTCACTCGCCCGTCTCGACCTCAACCTGCTCGCCGTATTCGACATGCTGATGCAGGAACGCAACGTCACCCGTGCCGCTGAACGGCTGCATCTCTCCCAATCCACCGTCAGTCACGCCTTGGGGCGGCTGCGGGTGGCGCTGGATGATCCGCTGTTCGTGATGAGTCGGCGCGAGATGATGCCGACCGAGCGAGCCAAGGCGCTGGCCGGGCCGGTGCGTCAGGCGCTGGCGATGCTGGAGCAGGGATTGCGGCAGGCCAAGGGGTTTGATCCCGCTACCGCGCGGCGGATTTTCCGTATCGCCACCCCGGGCTCGGTGGAGCACGGGCTGGTGCCGGTGCTGGTGGACAGGCTCCATCGGCAGGCTCCTCACTGTCGGCTTGAGGTGTGCGAGCTGGCCGACAGCAACTACGAGCGGGAGCTGGAGAAGGGGGAGCTGGATCTGGTGATCGGTTTCGCTGGGGCCAACCACCTCTCACCCCGCTTGTGGCGGGAGGAGTGGTTCAACAACCCGCTGGTCTGCCTGTCGCCGCTCGGCAGCGAGTTGCCCGATGTACTGACGCCGGTCGAGCTGGTGAGCCGCCCCCACATCCACACCTCCAGCTGGGGTCACAGTCAGGCGATGGTGGAGCTTTGGCTGGCCCGCTTCGGGGTGGAGCGGGAGCTGGGCGTGCGGTTGCCGAGCTTTATGGCGGTGCCACCGCTGATGGCGACCGGCCGCTATCTGGTGGTGGTGCCCGAGATGATCGGACGCCACTTCTGCCGCTACTACCCGCTGCGGATGCACCAGCTCGACCCCGCCATCCCAATCGTCTACCTGATGGCAGGGCACCCGCTCACCGCCCACGACGAGGCGATCGGCTGGTTCAAGAGCCTGCTGCATCAGCTGGTGTTCGACCTCTACGGTGCCGATGCGCTCGGCACCCCGGCTCAGCGCAGTCTGGCGAAGTAATCCAGTCCCATGGCGCTTTTCACCTCGGCCAACACCTCATCGGTGATGACGCGGGCCTGCTCGGTGCCCTGATAGAGCAGCTCCAGCAGCATCTTCTTGTCGGCGATGGCCGTTGCACGGCGCTCCCGCATCGGGGCGAGCAGGGTCTGCAGACAGTCGTTCAGCACCTGTTTGCAGCGCATATCGCCCAGTCCGCCGCGCTGGTAGTGCGCCTTCATCTCGGCGACCAGCTCTTTGTCGGGGTGGAAGGCATCGAGATAGGCGAACACCGTATTCCCCTCCACCTGACCCGGATCGCTCACCTTGAGGTGGTTGGGGTCGGTATACATGGCGAACACCGCCTGTTTGACCTCTTCCGCCGACATGCCGAGCTCGATGGTGTTGCCGAGGGATTTGGACATCTTGGCCTTGCCATCGATGCCGGGCAGGCGGCCGGTGTCACTCAGGATCGGCTGACACTCGGTCAGCACCTCTTTGCCAACTAGCGTGTTGAAGCGGCGAACGATCTCGTTGGTCTGTTCCAGCATCGGCAGCTGATCTTCCCCGACCGGCACGTGGCTGGCGCGAAAGGCGGTTATATCGGCGGCCTGACTGACCGGATAGACCAGAAAGCCGGCCGGCAGCGTGCGTTCGAACCCTTTCTGCTGGATCTCCGCCTTGACGGTGGGGTTGCGCTCCAGTCGGGCGACGCTGACCAGATTGAGGTAGTAGCAGGTGAGTTCGGCGAGGGCGGGCAGGGCGCTCTGCAGGCAGAAGGTGGTTTTGGCCGGGTCGAGGCCGACCGCCAGATAGTCGGCCATCACCTCCAGCACGTTGTCGGTCACCTTGGCCGGATTGTGGCCGTTGTCGGTCAGCGCCTGCAGGTCGGCGATCATCACGAATTGACGGTAGTGGTGCTGGGCGTCGACGCGCTGGCGCAGGGAACCGACATAGTGGCCGATGTGCAGTTTGCCGGTGGGACGATCGCCAGTCAGGATAACGGGGTTGTGCATGTCACTCTCTCCAGTTGGGTGAGCCGGGAGGCGACAAGGGATAAAAACAGTTGACCGCCTCTCGGCGGTCACGGTGTTTTCTTTGGGAAAATCTCGAATAGAAACGCGGTGCCGCCTGTTTAGGAGCAGCACCACCAGTAGTTGTGATTGAATGCGGTCATGTTCATAGCAAATCAAACTACGCCGGTTTCATTACTTCTGCAAGGGGACGACCAGCAGATCGCAGGGCACCGTATTCATCAGCTGACGGGCGCTGGAGGTGAGCAGGCTCCAGAAGCTCTGGCGATGGCCGCACACCAGCAGATCGATCTGGTACTCCTTGACCGCCTGATTGACTCGCTCGCTCAGATCGCCGCAGATCACCAGCTTCTTCTCGATGGGATAGTCCACCGAGGCAAGGAAGGCCTCCAGCTTCTCTTTCGCTTCGGCGATCACCTGATCCTGCACGTTGTCGATGTCGATATCGATCATCTCGGTGTAGAGATCCTTGAGGTCCACATCGACATGGATAACCGACAGCTTGGCGCCGTTGGAGCGGGCTCTGTCCACCGCCTTGTCGATCACCTTGCGGTTGTCTTCAGAGAGGTCGATCGCGGCCAGAATATGCTTGTAATAGGTTGTTCCACTCATGGGATATCTCCTTACCAATCCTTCACTCCACTATACCCATCTCTGCTGAAACTAAAATGGTGTCGTAGGCACAGTTTCGGGATTTAAATGAGTTTAATTTTTAACGTCGCAGGGTTGGCCACTCAGTTACTGACCATTATTTGCCTATAAATTAAACAGGAGTTTGAAGCCGGTCACACCCTTTGGCTTGCCCATGACAGGGGAGAGGCATAGGATGGGCCCGTGCTTCGCAATGAACACAAAACAACAAAAAGCATCTGAATACCGCTTTGGGGAGCCTCGCGCTCCCTTTTGTTTTTCTGCCTCATTCCCCGCTGCTTTTCTGACTGATAGCGATCCGGCATCAAGTTAATCTCCCGCGAGTTGGTTATGCTGTAGCCAGTTTCTTTGGAGGCCTTCCCATGATCATTCATCCCCAGATTCAAGGTTGCGTTGCCCGCAACTGCCATCCCATCGGCTGTCGCGCCGCCGTGCAGCAGCAGATCGAACGGATCAAGGCCGCTGGCCCGTTCAACGGGCCCAAGCGGGTGCTGGTGCTGGGAGCCTCCTCCGGTTTCGGGCTGGCGTCGCGCATTGCGCTCGCCTTTGGGGCTAGTGCCGACACCATCGGCATCTCGTTCGAGCGCGGCCCCTCCGACAAGGGGCTCGGCAGCGCCGGTTGGTACAACAACATCTGGTTTCGCAAGGAGGCGGAGCAGGAGGGGCGTATCGCCATCAACCTGATTGGTGATGCCTTCTCCGATGGGATGCGCCAGCAGGCCATCGACACCATCCGCCAGCAGTTGGGGCAGGTGGATCTGGTGATCTACTCGCTGGCGAGCGGCATTCGGGTGCTGCCCGACGGCACGCAAGTGCGTTCTGTGCTCAAGACCACCGGCCAGCCGTTCAGCGGTTGGGGGCTGGATCTGGAGCGCGATACTCTGGTGCAGCAGTCGCTGGCACCCGCCACGCCGGAGGAGATCCGCGACACCGTCACCGTGATGGGCGGCGAGGATTGGCAGCTCTGGATGCAGGCGTTGCAGCAGGCGGATTGTCTCGCGCCCGGCGCGCAGACTGTGGCCTACTCCTATATCGGTCCCGAATCCACCTATCCCCTCTATCGGGATGGCACCATCGGTTATGCCAAGGAGCATCTGCACGCCACCGCCGAGACCATCAACCTGCAGCTGGCCGAGATCGGTGGCCACGCCTGGGTGTCGGTCTGCAAGGCGCTGGTGACCAAGGCGAGCGCCTATATTCCGGTGCTGCCGGTCTATCTGGGCCTGCTGATGGGGGTGATGAAGGAGCGCGGCGTGCACGAAGGCTGCATCGAGCAGATGCAGCGGTTGTTTGCCGCCAAGATGTACGGGGCCAATGGGGTGGTGGCCGATGGCAACCGGCTGATCCGGATGGATGACCACGAGCTCGACCCAGCCATTCAGGCTGCCGTCTCGGCCCTCTGGCCCAAGGTGACGCCGGACAACTTCCACGCGCTGGGGGATTTTGTCGGGCTGCGGCAGGATTTCATGCAGCTCAACGGCTTCGAGCTGCCGGGTGTCGATTACGCGGCGCCGGTGGATGTCGCCTCCCTTGGCGAGCTGACCCCCTGAGCTGAAAGAAACGGGATCTCCCTCTCGTTGGCGGGTTGATTCGCGGCGGGAGTGTGGCGACAATCGATACCAAATCACTGAGGAGAAACAAGATGCTGGCCCAAGCCATGATCGAGAAGTTGAACGAGCAGATTAACCTGGAGTTCTACTCCTCCAATCTCTATCTGCAGATGAGTGCCTGGTGTGAAGACAAGGGCTTCGAGGGAGCGGCGACCTTCCTGCGCCAACACGCGGTCGAGGAGCGCCAGCACATGGAGCGCCTGTTTACCTATGTGAGCGAGACCGGCGCCATGCCGCGTCTGGGTGCCATCGATGCCCCTCCCCACGAGTTCAAGTCGCTGGGCGACGTATTCCGCGCCACGCTGGAGCACGAGTACCACATCACCAAGTGCATCAATGGCTTGGCCCACGTGGCCTTCACCACCCAGGACTACTCCACCTTCAACTTCCTGCAGTGGTATGTGGCCGAGCAGCATGAAGAGGAGAAGCTGTTCAAGAGCATCGTCGACCGTCTGGGTCTGGTGGGTGAAGATGGCAAAGGCCTCTACTTCATCGACAAGGAGCTGGCCGAACTGGCCAAGGGTGCCCCTGCCAGCATCATGGACAGCAACGCCTGATAGTCGTGGACACTTAGTGTTCAGCCAGTACAATAACGGCCCTTTTAAGGGCCGTTGTTTATTCTGGTGTGCAGTCACCGTTGTTATGTCAGCCAGAGGCAATCACGGTTCAGGCCTGGTGCCTTTTCTATTTTGATAAGTGAGTGATGATGAAGCAGGTCGATGTGGTGGTGATTGGGGCCGGTGCGGCCGGATTGATGTGTGCGGCGCAGGCGGGCTATCGGGGCCGCTCCGTGCTGGTGCTAGACAACGCCAAGAAGCCGGGCCGCAAGATCCTCATCAGTGGCGGTGGTCGCTGCAACTTCACCAACCACCAGGCTGGCGCCCACGCCTACCTTTGCGCCAACCCTCACTTCAGCAAGTCGGCGCTGGCTCGCTACACCCAGCAGGATTTCATCGATCTGGTGGATCGCCACGGGGTCAACTATCACGAGCGTACTCTGGGGCAGCTGTTCTGCCTCGAGAGCGCCAAGGAGATCGTCGATGTGCTGCTCACCGAGTGCGACTGGGCCGGGGTAACCCTGCAGTTCCAGACCGAGATCCTCACCGTCAGCAAACAGGACGAGGGTTTCGTGCTGACTACCAGCAAGGGTGAAATCGGCTGTCACTCGCTGGTCATCGCCACCGGTGGCCTCTCCATGCCCAAGCTGGGGGCTACCCCTTACGGCTTCAAGCTGGCGGAGCAGTTCGGCCTCAACGTGCTGCCGACCCGCGCCGGACTGGTGCCCTTTACCCTCCATCAGGCGGAGAAAGAGGCGTTCGCCGATCTGGCGGGCATCAGCCTGCCGGTAGCGGTGACCGCCGAGGATGGCACCCGCTTCAAGGAGGCGATGCTGTTCACCCATCGCGGCCTCTCCGGCCCCGTCATCCTGCAGATCTCCTCCTACTGGCACGCCGGTGAGAAGATCCACATCAACCTGCTGCCGGAGCTGGATATTCCGGCCGCCCTGCGCGAATGGGCGCAGGCGCACCCGGCGCAGGAGCTGAAAACCGTGCTGGGGCGCGAGCTGCCCAAGCGCTTCGTCGACAAGCTGGTGGAGCTGGGCCAGCTGGTCAGCAAGCCGATGCGCCAGTACAACGAGCGTGAGCTGGAAGCGGTGGCCAACCTGCTGGGGGATTGGCAGATCCTGCCCAACGGCACCGAGGGCTATCGCACCGCCGAAGTGACCCTCGGAGGCGTCGATACCAACGAGCTCTCCTCCAAGACCATGGAGGCGCGCAAGGTGCCGGGCCTCTACTTCATCGGCGAAGTGGTGGATGTGACCGGCTGGCTCGGTGGTTACAACTTCCAGTGGGCCTGGTCCTCCGGCTGGGTGGCCGGTCAGTACTGTTGATGTCACAGGGGCTGGTTTATCCGGCCCCGATTTATTGGTCAGGGTTATGGTGATCGGTCGGGTCGCCGCAAGGGGGCGCAGATGCTTGAGAATCAGATGATGTTGTTGGCGGTGTTTGAACGGGCGGCGCTGATGCTGATGACCCTCTTCTTCCTGACCCGCACCCGGCCGTTTCAGCGGCTGTTCCAGAAGCGGGATCACACCCCGGCCGAGTTGGTGCTGGTGGCCTCCATCTTCTGTCTGTTTGCGGTGTTCAGCACCTACACCGGCATTCCGGTGGAGGGGGCGCTGATCAACGTGCGGATCATCGCCATCATCTCCGGCGGCATCCTGTTCGGCCCCTGGGTCGGCATTCCGGCCGGGGTCATCTCCGGTTTGCACCGCTATCTCATCGACATGGATGGCCACACCTCCATCCCGTGCCTTATCGCCAGCATCATCGCCGGTCTACTCGCCACCTGGTTGCACCTGCGCTGCCGCAAGTCGCGGCTCTGGCTCTACGGCATTCTGGCGGGGATGCTGTGCGAAGGGCTGACCATGCTGCTGATCTGGCTGCTGACCGAACCCCATGAGGTGGGCGTCGAGATCGTCAGCCACATTGCCTATCCGATGATCGCCGGGGCGCTCTGCATCGGCCTCATCATCAAGCTGGTGCAGGATCTGGATGACGAGAAGGAGCTGATTGCCGCCAAGCAAGCCAAGCTGGCGCTCGATATCGCCAACAAGACGCTGCCCTTCTTCCAGAACATCGATCGCCACTCCCTCAGTCAGGTGTGCGATGTGATCCGGCGCGATATCAGCGCCGATGCGGTGGCCATCACAGATACCCACGACGTGCTGGCCTATGTCGGGGTGGGCAAGGATTATTACGAGCTGGACGAGCACCACGCCATCAGCGGCATGACCCAGCAGGCGGTGCTGCTCGACCAGATCATCATCAACAACGATCTGCGCCAGTATCACCTCTCCGATTTTCACTCGGTCATCATTATTCCGCTGCGGGAAAACGGCGCGGTGAGCGGCACCCTCAAGATCTACTACCGCCGCACTCACAGCATCACCAGCTCGCTGCGGGAGATGGCGGTGGGCCTCTCCCAGCTCATCTCCACCCAGATGGAGGTGTCGCGCATCGAGCAGCTCAAGGAGATGACCCGCAAGGCGGAGTTCACCGCGTTGCAGAGCAAGATCAACCCGCACTTCCTGTTCAATGCCCTCAATGCCATCTCGTCACTGATCCGCATCCGTCCCCAGCAGGCGCGCCAGCTCATCGCCAATCTGGCGGATTACCTGCGCTACAACCTCAACAAGGGGGATGAGTTAATCGACATTCAGGAGGAGCTGCAGCAGGTGCGCGACTACGTGGCCATCGAGCAGGCCCGCTTCGGCGACAAGCTGGAGGTGGTGTTCGAGGTGGACGACGTGCACATTCAGGTGCCGAGCCTGCTGTTGCAGCCGCTGGTGGAAAACGCCATCCTGCACGGCATCCAGCCTCGCAGTGCGCCGGGTCGGGTCACCATCGAGGTGAAGCAATTGGCAGGTGGCATCCGGGTATCGGTACGGGATACCGGTTACGGCATCAGTCAGGCGGTGATCGATGGGGTCGCTGCCGGTCGGGTGGAGAGCCGCAGCATCGGCCTGATGAACGTGCATCAGCGGGTCAAGCTGCTCTATGGCGACGGCCTGCACCTCAAGCGGCTGGAGCCGGGTACCGAAGTGAGTTTCTATCTGCCGGATCAGGAGGCAATGCCATGCTGAAAGCCATCATAGTGGAAGATGAATATCTGGCCCGCGAGGAGCTGATCTATCTGGTGAACCAGCATAGCACCATCGAGATAGTGGCGAGTTTCGAGGATGGGCTGGAGGCGTTCAAATACCTGCAGGATCACGAGGTGGATGTGGTGTTCCTCGATATCCAGATCCCCTCCATCGATGGCCTGCTGCTGGCCAAGAACCTGCACAAGTCGAGCCATCCGCCCCACATCGTTTTCGTTACCGCCTACAAGGAGTTTGCGGTGGAGGCGTTCGAGCTGGAGGCGTTCGACTACATCCTCAAGCCTTACAACGAGCCGCGCATCATCAATCTGCTGCAAAAGCTCGAGCATGCGGGCAAGTCGCAGCCTGCCACCACGGGGGAGGCGAACGGCGAGGGGAGCAGCCCGCACAATCGCACCGTCAATCTGGTGAAGGGGGAGCGCATCATCGTCACCCCCTGCGAGCAGATCTACTACGCGGAAGCCGACGAGAAGCTCACCTATGTCTATACCCGCGATGACCGCTACGTGATGACCATGACCATCAGCGAGTTTGTCAGCCGCTTGCCTGCCGAGGGGTTCTTTCGCTGCCACCGCTCCTACTGCGTCAACATCAACAAGATCCGCGAAATAGTGCCCTGGTTTAACAGCACCTATCTCATCCGGCTCCATGATCTGCCGTTCGAGGTGCCGGTCAGTCGCAGCAACATCAAGGCGTTCCGTCAGCTGATGCGGCTCTGATTGTCATTCATTCCCGCCGATCTGCATTTCATGCCTTAATCGATCGGCGCGAACAGCGTCTTGTCTATAGTGGCCCCAGTTTCCTTAAGGCCATCGACCGAGACGCATCATGACCAAAGAGATGAATCGCACCCGGTACCTGACACTGATCGGTACCATCATCACCCAGTTCGCACTGGGTTCTGTCTACACCTGGAGCCTGTTCAACGCCCAGCTCTCCGACAAGCTGGACGAGCCGGTGAGTCAGGTCGCCTTTGCCTTTGGTCTGCTCAGCCTCTCACTGGCGGTGGCCTCCTCCATGGCGGGCAAGCTGCAGGAGCGGTTCGGGGTGCGCAACGTAACCCTGGGGGCCGGCGTGCTGCTTGGCATCGGCTTCTTCCTCACCGCCCACGCCAGCAACCTGGCCATGCTCTACCTCTGCGCCGGCATACTGGTGGGCTTCGCCGATGGTACCGGCTACCTGATGACCCTCTCCAACTGCGTGAAGTGGTTCCCGGAGCGCAAGGGGCTGATCTCCGCCTGCTCCATCGGTGCCTATGGCCTCGGCAGCCTCGGTTTCAAATACATCAACCTGCTGCTGCTCTCCAGCTCCGGCCTTGAGACCACCTTCCAGCTGTGGGGGCTGATCGCCATGTCCATGGTGCTGGTGGGCGGCATGCTGATGAAGGATGCGCCCAAGCAGGCCGCCTCTTTGCAACAGAGCGAGAGCCGTGACTTCACCCTGGCCGAGGCGATGCGCAAGCCGCAGTACTGGATGTTGGCGCTGATGTTCCTCACCGCCTGCATGAGCGGCCTCTACGTTATCGGCGTGGCCAAGGATATCGGCGAAAACATGGTGGGTCTGCCTGCCGTGGTGGCCGCCAACGCCGTAGCCATCATCGCCATGGCTAACCTGGGTGGTCGTCTGGTGCTGGGTATCCTCTCCGACAAGATGTCCCGCATCCGGGTCATCACCATCGCCCAGCTGATTACCCTGGCGGGTATGGTTCTGCTGCTGTTTGTGCCGCTCAACGCCAACCTGTTCTTCGTGGCGGTGGCCTGTGTGGCGTTCAGCTTCGGCGGCACCATCACCGTCTACCCCTCGCTGGTGAGCGACTTCTTCGGTCTCAACAACCTGACCAAGAACTACGGCGTCATCTATCTGGGCTTTGGTCTGGGCAGCATCATCGGCTCCATCGTGGCCTCCCTGTTTGGCGGTTTTATGGCGACCTTCAACCTGATCCTGGTGTTGTTGGTGGTGGCGCTGGTGCTCTCCCTCACCATCCGCCTGCCGGCACCGGTAGCGGTGGAGCGGGCCTGATAAGCCTCCCTGCCACAGCAAGCAACAACAGAGACCCGGGCCATGCCCGGGTCTCTGTATTTCGGATGGTCGATCAGTGTGGCGCTAGCCCCAGCAGCTGGCAGGCCTTGCAGCAGGTTTCCGCCACCGTTGGCCAGTTGTTACCCGTGATGGTGATGTGGCCCATCTTGCGGCCGGGGCGGGGTTCGCCCTTGCCATAGAGGTGCAGATGCAGGCCGGGCAGCGCCAGCAGGGCGGCCCAGTCCGGCGTGCCGTCTTGCCAGAGATCCCCCAGCAGGTTGATTAACAGGGCGGGGCGCACGGCGATCTGCTCTGGCAGCGGCAGATCGCAGAGGGCGCGCACCTGCAGCTCGAACTGGCTGCATGCAGCGTTGTCGAGGCTGGGGTGACCCGAGTTGTGGGGGCGGGGCGCCAGCTCGTTGACCAGCAAGCGGCCTTCCACCAGAAAGAACTCCACCGTCAGCACGCCGACGTAATCGAGGGCGGCGATCAGCCGTTCGGCGATCCCTTTGGCTTCGCTCTCCAGCGCCGGCACATTGGCCGGGGAACGGGTCTGATCGAGAATGCCGCCGCTGTGCCAGTTCTGCACCAGGGGCAGGGCGCTGATGGCGCCACTCGGGCTGCGGGCCAGGGTCAGGGCAAACTCCCCCTCCAGCGCCAGCCGTTGCTCCAGTACGCAGGGCACGCTACTGGCTGCCAGTGCCGTCGCCAGCTCATCCAGATCGCTCACTTGCCACTGCCCCTTGCCGTCGTACCCCTCGCGTGCCGTCTTGAGAATAGCGGGGAAAATTTCGCTGGCCTGTGCAGGGATGGGCTCTTCTGGCAATAGCGCCAGATAGGGGGCGATCGGGATGTTGGCCCCGCGCAGAAAGGTTTTCTCCTCGCGGCGGTCCTGACAGATGCGCACCGCACTGGTGGCTGGCCGCACCGGTTTTTGTTTTTCCAGCAGGGCCAGGGTGGCGGCGGGCACATTTTCGAACTCGCAGCTGACGGCGGCGCAACGGCTGGCCAGCTCGTGCAGGGCGGCGGTGTCGTCATAGGGGGCGACAATATGGTGATCGGCGGCGGCACCGGCGATGCTGGCGGGGTCGGGATCCAGCACCACCACCTTGTAGCCGAGGCGGTGGGCGGCCATCACGAAGTAGCGGCCGAGCTGGCCGCCTCCCAGCATGCCGAGGGTGGCGGGAGGCAGGATCATGTCGGCTCCTCCAGTTGCAGCGCCAGCACCCGGTCGCGCTCGTAGGTGCGGAAAGCGTCGAGTTGCTGCCGGTAGCGGGGGGCATCGCCGTCTTGTGCGACGGAGAGCAGAGAGACCGCAAACAGGGCGGCGTTGGCGGCCCCCGCCTCGCCGATGGCGAAGGTGGCGACCGGCACCCCCTTGGGCATCTGCACGATGGAGAGCAGGGAGTCCATCCCCTTGAGATGGCGGGAGGGGATGGGCACCCCCAGCACCGGCAATGTGGTCTTGGCGGCGACCATACCCGGCAGATGGGCGGCGCCACCGGCTCCGGCGATGATGGCGCGCAGGCCGCGCTCGCGGGCAGTGGCGGCATACTCGAACAGCAGATCCGGGGTGCGATGAGCCGAGACCACGCGCGCCTCGTAGGGAACGCCATGCTCCTTGAGGATGCGGGCGGCGGCCTGCAGCACGGGCCAGTCGGAGTCGGAGCCCATTACCAGGCCGATCAGGGGAGGGGTGTTCATCTTTTCTGGTTCCTTGCTGTTAAACGTTTGCTTTTGGTAAACAAAAAGAGCCGGCAAGCCGGCTCAGAATTTCTCGGGTCGCACGATTTCGACCGGTTGCATAAAGGCGATCATGGCGTAATCGGGGTAGTAGCGACTCTGCAGGTGGGCCAGCAACCGCTCCGCCTGCTCCCGGCTGCAGATCGCCTCCAGCCGGATGTTGCCGCTCTCGCTCCAACTGGCGTTGCGCTCGCCGTGATCCCCGCGGCCGCGGGCATCTGTGATGGTGTAGCCGCGCAGCCCCTCGCGGGTGAGGGTGCGCAGCAGGGTAGGCTCCAGATTTGCCTCCGTGATGACGGTCAGCAGGGTGCGGCTCTCGGTCTGCATGTGGCTACTCCGTGAAGTGGCGGGCCCAGCTGTGGTAGAGCGGGATCCCCAGCATGATGTTGAACGGGAAGGTGACCCCCAGCACGGCGCTGAGGGACAGCCCCGGGTTGGCCTGAGGCACGGCGATACGCATGGTGGCCGGCACGGCAATATAGGAGGCGCTGGCCGCCAGGGTGGCCAGCAGGGTCAGGCCGCCGAGGGAGAGCCCCATCAGCTGGCCAGCTGCCAATCCCAGTCCCGCTGAGGCGAGCGGCATCAACAGCGCGAAGCCGAGGAGGAACAGGCCGTGACGGCGCAGATCCTGACACTGGCGGGCGACGATGAGGCCCATCTCCAGCAGGAACAGCGCCAGCGCTCCCTTGAACAGGTCGACAAACAGCGGTTTGAGCGGGACAATTCCGTCGGGCCCGGCCAGATAGCCGATGGCCATGCCGCCGAGCAGCAGGGTGACCCCTTTGCCGAGGAAGGTCTCGTGGGCCAGCATGCGCCAGCGGGTCTCACGACTGATGCCGCGGGCCAGCACTATGCCCACCAGAATGGCCGGGATCTCCATCACCGCGAGGAAGATTGAGAGCTGGGATTCAAAGCTGATGCCCCGTTCGGTGAGCCAGTTCACCCCGACCGCGAAGGTGGCAACGCTGACCGATCCGTAGTGGGCGGCAGTGGCGGCGGCATCGACCCGGTTCATCTTGAGGCGCAGCACGGTAAAGCCGAGCAGGGTCTGCACCACGCCGAGCAGGATCACTAGCGCCAGTTGCGGCAGCAGAGGTTGCAGGGATTGCTGGGCCAGACCAACGCCGCCCTTGAGGCCAATGGCCAGCAGCAGAAAGAGGGAGAGGGTGTCGTAGAGCGCGGGCGGCAGCTTGAGCTCGGAGCGCACCAGACCGGCCAGCAGGCCAAACAGAAAGAAGAGAACAACGACGTCCAGCATGATGGTTCGCAGGGCAGTTCAGATAATGGTTGCATGCTAGAGCCCGCAATGTTTCGATAAAATCAGATTCTCGCTGATGGTTGTTCGGTAAAAACTGATAGGGAACGGCATGCTCAACTACAAACAGCTCTACTACTTCTGGCATGTGGCGCGCAGCGGCAGCGTGACGCAGGCCGCCGAACAGCTGCACCTCACGCCGCAGACCATCAGTGGTCAGGTCGCCGAGCTGGAGCAGTCCCTCGGGGTGGCACTGTTCAACCGGGTGGGGCGGCGTCTGGTACTGACCGCCGCTGGACGGCAGGCGCAGGAGCAGGCAGGGGCGATTTTCTCGCTCGGCGCCGAACTGGAGCATACCTTGCGCCACGCCAGTCAGGAGCTGACCATGCAGGTGGGGATCGCCGATTCGGTACCCCGTACTCTGGCGTTCGAGCTGCTGGCTCCCGCCATGGCGTTGGCGACCCCGTTGCGGCTGGTGTGTCACGAGGAGCGGGCCGAGCAGCTGTTCAGCGAGCTGGCCCGCCACAAGCTCGACATGGTGCTGATCGATCGCCCGCTTCCTCCCGACAGCGGCGTGCGTGGCTATAACCACGAGCTGGGGCGCAGCCCGCTGGCGCTGTTTGCCAGCCCGGAGCTGGCGGCACGGGCGCGGGATGGCTTTCCCGCCTCGCTGGAGGGGTTGCCGCTGCTGATCCCCGGAGAGAAATCGGCCACCCATGATCGGCTGCTGGCGTGGTATCGCCAGCAGAGCATTCATCCCCATCTGGTGGGGCAGTTTGATGACTCCACCCTGATGAAGTCGTTCGGCAAGGCGGGGATGGGGATCTTCCCGGCACCGCTGGCGATGGCCGACGAGATTGGCCGTCTCTACGGGGTAGAGCGGATTGCGACCCTCACCGACGTTACCCTCTCTTATTATCTGGTCTCGGCAGGGCGCCATCTCTCTCATCCCGGGGTACAGGCGGTGATGGAGGGGGCTCAACAGCGGCTGGCGGCGCTGGCTGGCAATAAATAGAAATCTGGATGGCTATACATCCAGCATGGCTCTGCCTATAATCCTCCCGCTTTGGCGCATCATGCTTAATAGGGAATCCGGTGAGAATCCGGAGCTGGCGCGCAGCGGTAAGGGGGAACGAAGCGACATCAGGGCACTGCCGTCAGGCGGGAAGCCGTCGCCGTAGGCCATCAGCCCCCGAGCCCGAAGACCTGCCAGAGTTCGTATTTCGGGCCGAGAGAAACCGGCCACGAAGTAGATACTTACGCGAACTTAAGGATCTCTCATGTCGAAGAAATTTCTGGCGGCTGCCCTGTTGCCGACGGCGGCGTTTGCCCAGCAGCTGACCATTCCCGTCAACCCCACCATGGTGGTGACCGCCACCCGCGTCGCTCAACCTGCCTCCAGCGTGCTTGCCCCGGTCAATGTCGTGACCCGGGACGAGATCGATCGTCTGCAAGCCCAGACTGTAACCGATGTGGTCAAGACCCTGCCCGGTGTGGAAGTGGTCAGCAATGGCGGCCGTGGCCAGCTCAGCTCGCTGCGAGTGCGTGGCGGCAGCTCTTCCCAGACGCTGGTGCTGGTGGATGGGGTGCGCAGTGCCTCCCTGACCGCCGGGATGACCGAACTGAATAACCTGCCGCTCAATCAGGTAGAGCGGATCGAGTATATCCGCGGCCCGCGCGCCACCATCTACGGTTCGGACGCCATCGGCGGGGTGATCAACATCATTACCCGCCCCGACAAGGGGACCAATCAGCACAAGTTCAATATTGGTGCCGGTTCCCATCAACAGCGCCAGGCCGCTTTCAGTAGCGCCAGCCAGGTGGGTGAGGCGGGTCAACTCAAGGTTGCCGGTGGCTTCGATGATGAATCGGGTTACAACGTGCATCCTCTGCCCGGCATCAACGATGGCGACCGTCATGGGCATCAGGGCTACAATGCCATGCTGGACTACCAGCAGGCGCTCGACAGCAACTGGGATCTGTTCGGTACGACCCGCTGGTTCCGCAATGTCGCCCAGTACGACAGCTCTTCCACCGCTTCCGCTTGGGGGCCTGCCACCCATCAGCGCAACGAGACCTGGACTGAAAACCAGAGCTATCAGTTGGGATCGCGCTATCACGATGATCGCTATCTGAGCGAGTTGCGTGGTGCCTTCTCCAAACAGGATGCTTACGACTATCAGGACAACAGTGGCCGCGATCAGGCCAATAACCGGACCTACACCCGCCAGTACAGCCTGAACTGGGTCAACAGCTTGAAATTGAACGAGAGCTGGACGCTGGGAGGCGGGGCCGATTGGCAGAGTGATCGACTGGATGATCGCTCCCGCTCCTCCGGCTCCACGTATCCGGCCGATGCCAAAGAGCGCGACAACACCGGCCTCTATGCCCTTGCCCAGTTCGACAACCAGACCTGGCAAGCCGAGCTGAGCGGCCGCAGCGATGACAACGAGCAGTTTGGCCGCCACAACACCTGGCAGACCGGCGCAGGCTGGCGCTTTGTCGAGGATTACCGCCTGAGTGCCCGCTACGGCACCGGTTTCCGCGCCCCCTCCTTTAACGACCTCTACTATCCGGGGTCAGGTAATCCCACCCTGAAGCCGGAAGAGTCGAAGAGCAGCGAGCTGATGCTGGATGGTCAAACCGCTGGCGTGGAGTGGCGAGCCACCGGTTATCGCAACGACTTCGAACAGATGATCCAGTGGGCGCCCAACAGTCAGGGTATGTGGACACCACAGAACGTTGGCAAGGCGCGCATTGAAGGGATCGAGCTGGAAGGGGAGTTTGATACCGGCTGGTTGAGTCATAGAGTCTCTGCCGAATACAAGGATCCCAAAGACAAGGTAACCGACAAGCAGTTGCAGCTGATCTCCCGCAAAGGGGCCAAGTGGGTGACTCAGGCGCAGTGGCAGCAGTTTGATGGTTCATTGAGCTGGATCTATCAGGGTGAGCGCTATGGCGATGCGGCCAACACCACAACACTTGGTGGCTACAGCGTGTGGAATCTGGTGGTCGGCTACAAGGTCACCCCGGCGCTCAAGGTATCTGGCAAGATCAACAACTTGCTGGATAAGGAGTATCAGACTGCGGTGGGTTATCCGGCCGATGAGCGCGCTTACTACGTGACGATGGATTACTCCCTGTAAATAGTCTCCTCTTGATGGGAAAAACCCGGGCCCTGCCATTGGCAGGGCCTTTTCTATTGGCGGCAGGCGGGAGTATGATCGCCGCCTTGCACCAAAGGGGAGCTCAAGTGGCCAATATTCTCGTGTTTGATTCCGGTATGGGTGGCCTGACCATCTACCGCGAGATCCGCCGCGTTCTGCCGGCACACAACTATTTCTACTGCTTCGACAATGCCAACTTCCCCTATGGTGAATTGAGCGAGCCCGCCCTGATTGCTGCCTGCACCCGTTTGGTTACCACCATGGTGGCCCGTCATCATATCGATCTGGTGGTGATCGCCTGCAACACGGCCAGCACCATAGCGCTGCCGGCCCTGCGTGAGGCTCTGGATATTCCTGTTGTGGGGGTGGTGCCTGCCATCAAGCCCGCCGCCGCACAGACTCGCAACGGTTGCATCGGTCTGCTGGCTACGCCGGGTACGGTGAGTCGCGACTATACCCATGAACTGATCGCCCAGTTTGCTCCCGGCAAACGGGTGCTGCTCAAGGGCACCACCGAGCTGGTCATAGAAGCCGAACACAAGCTGGCGGGTTTACCGGTCAATATGGCGTTGCTGCGTGAAGTGCTGGCCGACTGGTTGGAGGGGGAAGAGAAGCCGGATACGCTGGTGCTCGGTTGCACCCACTTCCCGCTACTCAATGAAGAGATTGGGCAACTGATGCCGCAATGCCAGCTGATTGACTCGGGCAGTGCCGTTGCCAAACGGGTGGCCTGGTTGCTGAGCAATGGCGGGCATGGCGCCGTGCAGCCTGTATATATAGAAGAGGTGATTGCCAGGGCTTACTGTACCCGACTGGATTGGGAGGCCCAAAAACTGACAGCCCCCTTGCAAGCATGGGGGCTGTCATCACTGGAAGAGGTAAGGTACTGACGAGCGGTTAGGCGTCAGCTTCGCTACCTTCCCTCTCCTCTTTATCACGTTTGTCATTCGCTTCACGCACCTTGAGGGTGCGCTGCTGATACTCTTTATCATTCAACGCGGCAATCGCCTTGGCGGCATCGGCGGCGGGCATCTCCACGAAACCGAAACCTCTGCGCTTGCCGGTAGACTTGTCCTTCATCAACCGCACGGAAATGACCTGGCCCTGTTCGGCAAACAATTCGCGCACTGCAATCTCGTTGGCGCGATAGGGCAGGTTGCCTACATATAAGGTGCAAGTCTCCTGATTGGCGATCGACTCGGCGACATTAGCCGGGGTTCGCTTCAGGAACAGCGGTACCACGAAACCGCCGATGGCCAGACCTGCTGCAAAAATCACTTCCGCTTTCAAAGAGAACTGCAGGGCCTGGGCAACCAGGTAGCCAACCACTGCCAATACCAGAGCAAGGATTGCGGCCTGCATATATACGGGAAACTTGGATAAATTCATCTTAAAAGACCTTTTGTAAATGAAAGCAAAAAAGGTGCAACACTATATTCACCTCCATGGTAACCAGCTTTCCTGATTGGCGCTACCATGGACTACTCGGGAGAGGTTATCGGCTCCAGTATGGCATTCCCAAGGTCACTGAAGGCGACATAAATGACGCTAAAATGGGAGTGAAATAACCGGATTGTGGATAACACTGTATATATACACTGAATAAGCTGTTTCTAATTGAATAATTTGAAATTTTCGTGATTTTCTTCAAAAAAAGCCTTGTCATCGCGGCCTCGCTCCCTATAATGCGCCCCTACCAGCACGGCGGAACACGCCGGACTGATGAGCCAGCTTCCTAGCGAAGTGGGCGCCGAAA